>CALBSQ010000202.1 GCA_937967325.1 uncultured Chloroflexota bacterium | reverse complement strand
CAGGCCCAACATCTGGCATACCTCGCCTGCGGATCAGGTTTGATTCTCAAGCTCTGAGCGGGGCGTCTCATGTCGGCACGGGGTAACGACGTGTTGTGGTGTGCCCACGAAGGCGGGGTGGCTTTTCATTGTCATCCTGAGCGCAGCGAAGGACCCCTGGCCGGGCAAGCCAGCCGCCATTCGGGCCCGCGCAGCGCCGGCGGTCGCGCCAGGGGTCCTTCGCTGCGCTCAGGATGACAATGAAAAGGTTTAGGCGCATCGACGTAGCGGCGGCGCCGGGTGGGTGCGCCCGTCTTTATGGCTCGCTGCCCGTCCGTATTGGGACATCGTCGCGGTTGCCCCACTCATTCCAGGAGCCGTCGTAGTTGGCGAGCCGCTCCAATGGGAAGCCGCGCAAGGCCAGTGCGAACAGAACGCTCGTGGCGGCAACGCCGCCGTTGCAATAGGCCACGACGCGCTGGCCCTGGTCGATCCGGGCCGCGCCGAGGACGGTGTCGAGGGCGGAGTCGCCCTGAAACGTGCCGGTAGCCGGATCGATCAGCCACTCGCGTGGAACGTTGATCGCGCCAGGGATGTGCCCGCCACGCTTGCCGCGCCGGAGCGCGCCGCTGTACTGCCGCTCGTCGCGGGCATCCAACAGGCGAACGTCGCCACGGTCTAATGCGGCGAGCACCTCGGCTGCCTCCACCCGAAGCGCCGGCCGGGGTTTCGGCGTGAAGGCAGCCGGCGGCCAGTTCGGTACGTCCGACGCGAGGGGCCGGCCCTCTCGCTTCCATTTCGGCAGGCCGCCGTCAAGCACCAGCACCTGATCGTGGCCGTACAGGCGCAGCAGCCACCACAGCCGCGTGGCAAACTGCGAGGCAGGGTGGTCGTCGTAGGCGACGACCAGATGCTCGTCGCCGATGCCGTGCTGCCCCAAGATGCTCGCCAGCCTTTCGGGCGGCGCGGCCTGCGCCGGTATGGGGTCGTCGGGGTCCACGAGATCGCGGGTCCAATCGAGATAGATGGCGCCGGGGATGTGTCCGGCGGCGTAGGCGCTTTCCTGGCCCCGGTAGGTTGCCTCCTGCACGCCAGGCGAAGGCTCAGTCGTCGCCACCTGGCCGCGCATATCGACGATGCGCAGGTGTGGGTCGTCTATATGCGCGGCCAGCCAGCCTGTCGAAGCCAGCATGCCGGCGCGGACTCCTGTGTCAGCAGTCAACTCGTGCCTCCTTTTCTGCTGTCGAGTAGCGTAGCGCATGGAAGGGGACGGGCTTGAGTCTCGGCATCGCCCGATCCCAATCGAGTCGTGCCTTCATGCTATTCAGGTGACGAGCTGACCTGCATTGAGGAATGGCTAACAAATGTCGGCCAGAAACCGGTCGTTGTTGACTATGAGGACCGGCTCAGTTAAAACGGCTGTGGTGGGATCACTGCCCCGCTACGTGCCGTAGCGCAGCGCCCGCCTTGGACATGAGAGGAGACCGTAGACCATGGCCGAGCACGAGCAGCACGAGCACCAGCATCACGGTCACGACCAGCACGGCCACGCGCAGACCGGACAGGTCGGCTTTGCCTCTCCGGCTGAGGCGCAAGCGGCGCCCAAGGAGGAGATAGTCTACGTCGCGGCTTTGCACACCGGCACTGGCGTGGACGAGCCGGATTATCTCGGTGTTGTGGACGTGAATCCTCAGTCCGACACCTACAGCAAGATCATTCACCAGACGCCCATGCCGGGCAAGGGTGATGAGCTGCACCATTACGGCTGGCAGGTCTGCAGCAGCGCCTGCCACACCAACCTCGAGCGCAAACACATGATCATTCCCGGCTTCCGCACCAGTCGTCTGCACATCCTCGACGTTGGGTCCGATCCGCGCCGGCCGGCGATCACCAAGGTCATCGACGGTGAGGAGGTCAAGCGCAAGACCGGGCTCTCCGCTCCTCATACGGTCCACTGCATGCCGGGGGAGATCGTCGTGGTGAGCATGCTGGGCAACGCCGACGGCGATGCGCCGGGCGGCTTCGCCGTGCTCGACGCCAAGAACTTCGACGTGCTGGGCCGTTGGGAGTCTGAGAAGAACGGCATGCAGTTCACCTACGACTTCTGGTATCAGCCGCGCAAGAACGCCATGGTTTCCAGCGAGTGGGCGGCCCCCAATACCTTCCAGGGTGGCTTCGACCTGCAGGACGTGAGCGCCGGCAAATACGGGCACAGCATCCACTTCTGGAACCTGGAAGAGAAGCGCGTCGTGCAGACCATCGACCTGGGTCAGGAGGGGATGATCCCGCTGGAGGTACGCTGGCTGCACAATCCCGACGCCGAGACCGGCTACGTGGGCGCCGCGCTCTCCAGCGCCATGTTCCGCTGGTCCCGCGCGGGCGACCAGTGGCAGGTGGAGAAGGTCATCCAGGTCGAGCCGAAGGAAACGGCCGGCTGGCCCTTCCCCGTGCCCGGCCTGATCACCGATTTGGTGGTGTCGATGGATGACCGCTTCCTCTACTTCTCTAACTGGCTGCACGGCGACCTGCGCCAGTACGACATCTCCGACCCGGCGCATCCCAAGCTGACCGGCCAGGTCTGGCTGGGCGGCGTGATCGGCCAGGCGGGGCACGGCGGCCGCCAGTTCTCCGGCGGACCGCAGATGCTCCAGCTCAGCATGGATGGCCGTCGACTGTACGTGACCAACTCGCTCTACTCCACCTGGGACAACCAGTTCTACCCCGGGCTCAAGTCCTGGATGCTCAAGCTAGACTGCGACCCCAACGGCGGCATGACGTTGGACGAGAAATTTTACGTCGACTTCGGCACGGCCCGAGGACACGAGATCCACTTGCCGTCGGGCGACTGCACGACGGAGATATTTCAGTAATGCCAATGCGGTTTGTACGTACTGAGAGCTAGCGGCGAGCTATCAGTCGCGTCCGGAGGTCCACCCGCCCATAAATAGGCGGGCTAAGTCTACGAAGCCGGCTAAAGCCGGCTGGAACACGGTTGCGGTCGTGCTGAACATAGCCGAACTCGCACGAAAATCGCACTTTGAGGCTACTACCCCAATGAAGTACCAGCTCAGGCGTGACTGAGCCGGCTTTAGCCGGCTTCGTAGACTTAGCCTGGTGCTTTAGCGCCAGGTGATCTACGGATGTGCCACGCGTAACATTCGCGAACGGTGGTCTGGGACACGCAGGACAGGCACTACCTCATGATCAGCTCTCGTAGCGATTGTTGCCGAGGTCGCGGCCGCGCGCTAGCCACAGCTTGTGCCGCGCGTTGCGCACCGGATCGAAGCGGGTGGCGGTGTCGAAGTAGCGCATCGTGTAGCCGCAGCGCCGGGTGTCGCTCGTGTTCGGCTTGGCGCCGTGGATGAGGCGCGCCTCGTGCAGCGAGCACTCGCCGCGCTCCAGCTCGAAGGCGACCGCTTTCGACTCGTCGATCTGCTCGGGCTTGATCTGCGAGCCGAACAGGTTGGCAGCGCGGTCCACCTGCTCGTAGTCGGAGCTGCCGCCGGCCAGGTGGCTGCCCGGGATGACGCGCATACAGCCGTTGTCCTCAGTCGCCTTGTCCAGGGCCAGCCAGACGGTGACGATGCCGTCCATGCGATCGGCCCGACCCTGCCAGTAGGAGGAGTCCTCGTGCCAGGGCGTGGCCCGACCGACGCGCGGCTCCTTGGAGATGAAGTGGCTGGACCACAGGCCGATGTTGGGCCCGATGAACGACTCGACCAGGTCAAGAACCTCATCGGCCAGCAGGAACTCGAGCAGGCGGTGGTCGCGAAAGTGCGGCGTGTCCAGCTCGTCGGTGCGCTGCCCCTCCTTGAGCCCCGCCACGTGCTCCTCGAAGAGCTCGGTCAGGCGCGCCAGCTTGTCCGGTGGGAAGACCTGGGCGTGGTAGAGGAAATAGCCGTCGCGTCGGTAGGCGGCGACGTCGGCATCGGTGATCTGTTGCGCCAGATGCGGGCTGGATTGGCTCATTGGGCACTCCTCATTCGGGATATGGTAGCTGTGGACCATCGGCATACGGTAGTGTAGAGTAATGTCAGCCAGCAGAACGCGGGGCTCGACGGCTTCTCCCGTAGTTTCCTACAGGGCAGGAGTGCAATGGAACAGTTGCTCAGTCCGATCATCGTGTTGCTTACCCAGGGGCTGGTCTGGCTGACCGGGGCCTTGCAGGGCTACGGACTGGCTATCCTCGTCTTCACCTTCCTGGTGCGTTTCGCCCTGACCCCATTAGCGCTGCGCCAGATTCGCAGCAGCCAGAGGCTCGCCGCGCTGGCGCCACAACTGGCGGAGCTACGCCGGCGCTACGTGGGGGATCGCGAGGGGCTGACGAGGTCCCAAACGGCGCTCTACAAGGAGCGAGGCGTCAGCCCAACGGCATCACTCCTCCCACTGCTCGTCCAGATTCCCATCTTGTGGTCCTTGTTTTATGTCTTTAGCAACCTGGCCGGGGCGCACACTCCGGCGATGTTCCATCAAGCGTTTCTGTGGTTTCGATTGGATCAGCCCGACCACCTTCTCGGTCCGTTAGGACCGCTCTCGATCGTGGCCGGCCTCCTGCAATGGGTGCAGCAGCGCATGGCGACGCAGCCGGCTCCTGATTCCATGCAGCAGACGATCCAACAGGTGGCACAGCTCACCTCGTTCGCCGTTGTTTTCTTCGCCATGCGTTACCCCGCCAGCCTGGCGATGTACTGGGTGACCTCCACGCTCTATGCGATCGTGCTCCAGTACCGCGGCGCGGGGTGGGGACAGCTCTTCGCCTCACCGTTCCGTCCCGCGGAGCCACTGTTGGCAACGAGCGCCGAGCCGGGCGTGCATACTGAATCCGTTGGCACGGTTGGCAATCCGCGTCCACCTCAACCTCGGGTCGCTCTAACGAGCAGACGCCGTACCGCTGGTCGCCCATCGGAGCAACGTCCTCGTACGAAGCGGCAAAGGCCATAATGCAGCATCAGACGAGATCGCTGGGAGTCGCCGGGAGGCGATCAGGGCTGACGGTGGCGACACTCAACCAATGCGACTCCCCCGATATTCCGGGCCCGACGCTTCACCCGAACGCTTTAACCTTGCCGCGGCCACTGATGGCCGATACCCGGCTGTGGGGCAAGAACTTGCCGCTGGATGTAACAGCTCCGTTCGCCTGTTGCCTCTTTTCGCACGTTTCATCTGGGCTCAAATGTCCGATCGCAGCGAAAGCAGTAGAAGAGACGTTCCCAACGCTCGTGTGCCGCTTTCGCTTGTCTTTCACTAGAAATCCATCGGGTGATACCAATCGAGGCGAATCCCAGCGTACCAAGCAAGAATAGTAAGGACGCTGCTGTGCCGAGGTTGAATAGCGTAGTGATGAGCAGTCCGATTACGCAGAATATGGCAAAAGTACACCCCCAACCCGGTCCTCCTTCGGGGGGTGAAGCAAGTTGTGAGGCGAGATGTGTCGTCGTATGAGTATCTGAGTAGCCATACGTCGAACCGGTTGCTGATACCGCAGCGACAATTGCGCTGACCTTCTGTACCCGGTCTACCTGATGACAATTCGGACAAGCGAGATTTGATCTCAACATTGCCCCTTTTCGTGTTCCATTCCTACACCGTTTCCGAGAGAGGCCCGCCGCGCCTCCTGCTCCCACGCCCAGCGTCTATACCGTTGTGAGCGAGTATGCGGCGACGGTCCGACCCGTCAAACAACTACTTTGTGGTCGCCCCCGGTGGTGCCCTGCCTCGGGATGAAGGTCTCAGCGCAGCGCCGATGCTGCCGAGCGGTTGAGTCGTGGCCACCGAACTCGGGGTGGGACCGGACGGGTGGGGAACAGCCGGGCCCAATGTGATTAGTATGACGCCAGCCTCGCCTATACCACGTGGCGGACTGGCGCAGTATGCTTCTGGGACGAGATGTGGAGTTGCCGGATGGTGACGCGAACGCCAGCGCGCTTCGTGGCCGACACTGAGAAGGTGATTGAGCACGTGCGCCAGATCACCGCGCTGGGCGGCGACGTCACGATGGACACGCCAGGCGGCAACTTCAGGTTCCTGTTCGAAGCGCCGGGATTGTCAGACCCGGCGTCCCCGGCGAGGCAGAGCAGCCTGGCCCAGCTCAGCGACATCGCGCATCTGGCCTACCGTACTTTCACGGTCCCAGGTATCCTACGCTTTCTAGTCAACCCGCAGCCGATCTTTGGATACCGCGGTGGCTTGGCTCTGCTCCTCCGGGGTGACTACGGAGCGGTCCGCGCGGCCCTCATCTCCGTCTACGAAGGACTCGGCGACTAACTGCCCCGATGGCGCTCCAAGATTACCTGCGAGCGTGGCAAGGGACTGCCTATCGGCACTTGCCGGAGTCGGCGGATCCCCTCGATCTCCGCTATGCCGGTCGGGAGCCGGCAATCGCTGGAATGTGCCCGTCGAGCCCACGCTGTACCTCGCCAGTGACGTCGACGTTGCCCTGGTCGAATACGGGCGTCACCTCAAGCAGGCGTTGGCGCCCAGCACGGCCAGCAGCACTCGCCAGCGCGTCCTCTACGGCTACTGCGTCGTCCTGGAGCGCGTGCTCGACCTATGCGGCTTCCAAACCTGCCAAAGCCTGCTGAACGTCCATGCCCCCCACTGGTTCTTCGACTGTGCGCGAGCCCGCCAGAGGCAGCGGAGCCAGTGGCGCCGGCGCCCAACGCGATATCATCTCTTCATGCATGGACGAATCCTTCATGCACAGCAACTTGCAAGGAGTCCGCATGAGGACCACGACCGAGCCCATGACCACCCTGACTGTCCGCGTCCCGGAGAGCATGCGGGAGCGGTTCGACGCCTTGGCGAAGGCGACCGACCGCAACCGGCAGTACCACGCCCTCGAGGCCCTGCGCCGCTACCTCGAAGCAGAAGCCTGGCAAGTGGAGCTGATCGCGGAGCGCCTCCGTCAGCTTGACGCCGGCGAGATCGGGTATGCCGACTCGGAGCGCGTCGCCGCCGTGCGCGCCAAGCGATACAGCGCCGAGAAGGCCGGATGAAGGTCGAGTTCACCGACCCGGCGCTTGACGACCTCGTCGCCATCACCGACTACATCGCCACACACAGCCCGCAAGCCGCCGAACGGGTCAAGGCCCGCGTCTACGCGGCGACCGACCGCCTGGCCGATCAGCCAGGCTTGGGCAGGCCGGGCCGCGTCGGGCGGACCCGGGAGTTGGTTGTACGCCCGTCCATCGTGGCCTATCACGTCCGGGGACAGGTCGTAGAGGTGCTCGCCGTGCTCGACGCGCGACGCGGCAGTATCGACGAGCTCCTTGCCGAGAGGCTGACCGACGCGGAGGGCGACGCGTGAAGAGGACCTACCGCCGTGTATACATGTCCAGCGAATCTGGTCGAAGACGTGAAGAGCGCGAAGCGACCAGAGCCGTAGGACACATCGGGCCGCGGCGCCCCTGCCCCCATCGTCACCGCACGTAGTCGACCGTGTGCGTGCTCGGATCAACGCTGTGACTCCGTATCCAGGCTTCGACCCCCGCCTTTACCTTGTTGATGTCAGCGATCTTGACCTTAACCTGGAGCCGCTTGCCCTGCTCGTAGGACGTGACCTCGAAGTCCGAGGTCGCGTATGGCAGATACTGATAGAGGGGAAAGGACTCTGGTACACGCTGCATGATGCTGGCACTGGGCGGTACGTGCTGCGAGGACAAGGCGACAAGGCGTCCGTCCTTGAGTTGGTAGTCTGCTTTTTGTGTGCCTCCTGTGGGCGCGAAATTGGTGTCGCCTGGAAGCCAAATCTGATAGGTCACATTGAGACGACCACCCAGGATTTTCAGGTCCAGCCCAAGTCCGGTCCGCAGCGACGCCGCGATTCGCGGGCCGGCCGGCGTCATTCGATAGACGAGGAGTGACCAATCGCCTCCGCTAGGCGAGCACACTGCGCTGCCAAGTGGCAGAATAGCTTCCTCCCCGCCGTCGCCAGCGATGTCGCCATAGAAAACGGTCCCCACTAGTCCCTCAACCTGCGGGTCCCCTCTATATATAACAGACACCGGCACCGGGACGGGACACGGTACTGGCCCTGTAATGATGAGGTCGGGATCGTCGCGAAGGACCTTGTTCCAGTCCACCGCGCGTATGGACGGCAGCGGTGTGGGTGTGGGCGGCGCATAGCTGATAGAGCGTTCCCCGTTCGGCGCCAGGTGCTTATTGCCGGCGGCGTCATACGCGTCGAAGCTGACCGCCAGCTGCCCCGCGGGCACCCCCAGCTTGCCGATGTCGGCGTCGCACGCGAACACGTCCCCGGACGGGGGCGGCTTGGCGGTGCAGGCAAGCGCCCACGGCCCCGTCTTCAAGCCGATCTGTGGCCACCAGAGCGTGAAGTTGACGTGGTCGATAGGCGGGTCTCCGGCGTTGGTCGGGTAGGCGTGAGCCGCCAGATGCAGCGCCGGCTGCGTGATCGTGCTCCCATCTGCCGGGCCGACCCAGAGCCCGCCGGGCTTGGCGACCGGCTTGGGGGTCACGGTGGCGAATGCCGTGGCGGTGGGGATGATCGTGGCCGCGGGTGTGGGGCTAGCCGGTGCGGCGACCGGAGTGGCGAGCGCCACCGGGGGCAGCGAGGCGCCGGCGCGGTTGATCGTCGTCGCGATGAACGGTGCCATCAGCCCGTTCGCCCCCCTATACCCCCAGGCGGCGGCGAAGTCGGCGTCGGACATGCTCCAGCGTTGGGGCGGCGCGACCGCTTTCCCGTTCCACGGGTCGTTGTAGAGGACCTGATCGCCCTGCAGCCCTGTGACGACGATCGTGTGCGGGTGGCTGCCGCCCCAGCCGGCGGCAAGCTTGTGCCAGTCGTTGATATTGACCGGAACCGGATAGCCTGCGTCGAGCTGCTGCTGGAGCACCGGCAGCCAGTTGTCAGCGGTGATATCAGTTCGGATGGCCGCGACCAGCTCATTCGCCGTCAGCTGGGGCATGAGCGCCACGGCCAGGTCCGCCGATAGACCGGAGCTGGCGTCTGGGGTCTGACTCCGGAATGCGTGGCGTACCGCCGAGTAGCGGTCGGCATCGCTCATCGTGGGCGTGAGCAGGCCCTCTTGCTGCAGGCCCTGGAGATCCATGGCGACGGACGCGACCAGGCAATCGTAAAGCCCGGAGTCCATGGTCTTCCCCGTGTACTCAGCCGGGCTGAAGATCTGGCCGATGAGCGGTACCGTCGAGGGGGCGAGCGTAGCTCCCTGCGGCGAAGCCGATGCCGTTGGTTGAGGTAGGAAGGTCGCTGATACGAGCACCGCCATGCACCAGGCGACCGGCCTGGACAGGAGTTTGGTCCGCATAGGTCGTCTGCTCCGATCCTGGCTCATGGCGTCGGCACCAGCGTGGGCAGCATGGCGCGCAGCTGTGGCACATAGTTGACGTCCGGTCCTTCCGTGGCCGTGATGAGGAGGGTCCCGCCACGGAAGGGGAGCTCGATGCTGTAGTTCTCCGTGGGGATGGGGAGGGCGGCGCTCTCATAGTTGCGGCCGATAATGGAGCCGACGGTGAACGGCTGGGGGCGGGTGGTCAAGGGTGGCGTCGCATTGCTCGCGTCATAGCGGCTGGTCGTGTTGAGGTTGAAGGTGATGGCGGCCGACGGCTCGCTCGGATCCGCACCCGGGGGATAGAAGCTCACGCCGTAGTACACCGGCGCCTGCGCCAGCGGGACGTACGTCCAGCCGGCGGGGTAGCGCACGCTCAGTCCCATGGCGGGGCTAGCATACAGCGGCGACGCCGTGCTGACCGGCGCGACCGTTGGCGCAGTCCCGACGATCGCCCTCAGCACTGGCGACGCCACAATGACGGGCTCCGGTGGCCGCTGGCTGCGCTCGGAGCGACGATCCGGCCAAGGCGCTCGTGACGGAGACGACCGCTGTCGGCGACTGCACTGCCGGCGCGGGCGCAGCCGTCCGTGATGGCTGTCCGGGCATCAGGGAGCAGCCGCTCGTGAGGAGGAGGACGAGCGCTATTGTTGGAGGGAATAGCCTCGCGCACGGGCCCTTTCGCCCGCCGCTAAAGACGCGTGATGCGCATTAGCCGAGGGGGTCGAAGCCAGCAAATGGTGGGCGATGGAAGAGGGCGTTGAGATAGCGCAGGAGGTTGCTGGCGCAGACCTTGGCGGCGAGGCGAGTGACGAGGCCCCAGTAGGTCTTGGCGTTGGGGAACTTCAGGCCGAGGAAGCGGTCCAGGCAACCGTTGACCGTCTCGACCACCTGGCGGAAGCTGGCGTGGCAGCGCTCGGCGGCGGTGGGGTCCTGCACGCCGAGGAAGTCCCGGAAGTCGCGCTTGGTGAGGACCAGAGCGTCGTAGTCGGTCTCCCAGTGGCGCTGCCAGTGCTGCCCGGCGAAGCCCAGGTCGGCCAGGTAGCGACGGGGGCCTGGTCGCCGGCGCCGAGCCAAGGGCCGACCGGTCCGGTGGGGCCGGCGCGCTCCCCCCCTTTCTCCTTGGGCTTGCCCAGGCGGGGAGCCAGTTGGGCGGCGGTGGGGGTGGATGCGGCGGGATCGACGCGCCAGCGCAAGAGGGCGTCGGCCAGCCAGCGTTCGCCGGTGTTGGCCGGGCCCGCCACGAAGCCGGTGATGCTGCCCGCCTGGTCCACGCAGAGCAGCAGACAGACGCCGTAGTGCCAGTCGTCGTCGCTGCCGCCGCGCCCGACGGCCGCCTCCGCGCCGAACAGCTTGGGGCGGTCGCCCCGGCAGCGGCGCGCGAGCGGCACTGGGACGCCGTCCAGCACGGCGTAGCGCGGTCCCGCCGGCAGGGCCGCCGCCAGGCGCTGGGCGATCAGCGGCCCCAAGGCGCACAGCGCCCCGCCCACATCGCGCGCCCGCCGGTTGAAGTCGGCCTGGCTCAGCAAGCGCGGGAAGTAGCCCCGCCAGTGGCCCAGCGCGTGGCGCAGGAAGGCCGCCTCCGACCGCCGCCCCTGCCATTGGGCCAGGATCGCCAGCGTCAATACCTCGCTGTCCGACAACTCCGCCCGCTTCCCCCGCCGCGTCGGCTTGTGCTCCGCCAGCGACGCTTGGTACAGCTCGTCCACCGTCACGTACACTGCCACAAGGAAGGTGTCCAGGTCCAGCTCCACGGTCGTCTCCTTCTACACAAGACCACCGTAGCCGCCGGGATGCCTTCCCGCATCCCGGCCAAACAATGCGCATCACGCGTCTTTAGCGGCGGGCGAAAGGATGCGCCATCTGGCCTTTCTTGATGATGCCGGCAGCGCCGAGCTTCGTCGCGCCGGTGGTCCCTCCCCGCACTCCACCCCGGCCGGACTAAAGCCGTGATTTGCCCGGACCGCGGGCTCAATGCGGCTGCCACGACGTGACGTGCCACCCATTGGGTCCGTACTCGCAACGATTTTCTGGCCCATCGAAGGCTATCACGGACCACGTGTCGCTCCATGGTCCCCATCCGGCCGGAGTATGGGCACGGACGTGCCAATAATAGGGACTGCCATACATCCAGAAGGCGCCGAAACCCTGCAGTGGGACCTGCGCTGGGCTGAGTATCGCGCTCGTCCTGTTCGGCTCACAGGGTGAGCTGGTCCAGTATTCAAAATCGTACTGTATGGCCTCCGGTACCGGTGTCCAGGAGAATTTCGTGCCAACCGTCGTGCCGTTGGCGGGGTACTGGAGCACGGGCGCGGGAGGGAGCGCCGCCGGGGGCTGGGCTGTCTCAGGCGGCGGGGGCGCCGCGACCGAACTGGCTTCCCATGGGAAGCGCTCGGTGTTGAGCCGTTCCTGCACGCCGTTCGGCCCGTTGACCCAGGTGTGGTAGCCGTCGGTGAAGGCGGTCCAGTTGTCGGCGGCGCGCCACACGAGCAGCCCGTTGGTGGTGTGCTGGAGCGCGTCGCCGTTCGCCGGGTTGTGCGCCTCGTTGTCGAGGCAGTCGTCGACAACGTTCGGAATGAGGTCGTGAAGGGCCTTGAAACCGAGAACGAATTGGCAGGAGCCAGCCGGCGGGCCCTGCCCCGTCACGGGCGGCTGGGACAGGGCCGCGGACAGCTTCTGGACGCGGCTGTTGAGCGCATCGGAGACATACACGTCCCCCTGCTGGTCCACCGCGATGCCGGTTGGGCTGTTGAACTGGCCGGGCGCGGTCCCGGCACCACCCCACTGGGCGATGAACTGCCCGGTTGCTGAGAGCTCCTCGACGCGATTGTTCCCCATGTCCGTCACGTAGACATTGCCCGCGGCATCCAGCGCGATGCCGGATGGCTTCTCGAACTGACCGGGGCCGCTCCCGGCGCTCCCCCACCGCGCCAGCGGCTGGCCGGCGGGCGACGTCTTGTCGACGACGTTGGCGCCGCCCTCCGCGGTGTACAGGTTGCCCTGTTGGTCCACGGCCACGCCGCCCGGGAAGTTGGGGTCACCGGTGTAGGCGACATGCACCAGCGCAAGGGGTGCCCCGGTCGACGACAGCTTGTGGACCGGGTCGCCGACGTCTGTGACGTAGACGTTGTCCTGCCCGTCCACCGCGATGCCCGTGGGAAACGTGAAGCCGCCAATGACCTCAGGGCCGAGAGGGGAGCGTTCGCCCAGCTGCCCGAGGGGCTGGCCGGCCGGGGAAAAAAAACTTCTGCACGTGTTCCGCGATGGAGTCGAGGACGTAGACGTTGCCCTGCGGGTCCACCGCTATCCCGTCCGGGCCGGTGAACTGGCCCGGCTGGTTCCCCTGAGAGGCGAACACCTGCCAGGTGCGCGTGTCCGCTGCGCTCGCGGCGCTCACCGCCCACACGGGCGAGCTTGCCGCAGCCGGGACACCGGCGGCGAGCAGCGCGGTTATGATCGCCACAAGCACGCTTGCAATCCTTGTCTGCAAAGGCCATAGCATCGGATTGTTCCCTTCCTCCTTGAACCGGAGTAACGATCTCGCCCGTTGGTCCGGAGGTCCCACGCCAGGGTGTGCATGGAACTGCTCGCCAAGTCCGGGCGGCAGACTACTGGCGACAGCACTGCCTACGACGAGCCGTGTTGTGCCTTATCTACGTCCTCTTTGAATGTGTTCGCTAAGGCAGCGAATTGCTCCTCAGAAGCGGCGCGAAATGTGATGTTGCTACATGTGCCGGGGTCCCCCTGGACAAAATTGACGAGCAATCGATCACCAGACAGGGATCCCGAAATTGGACCGAGGCAGAACATGAAGTTCTCGCCCTCCGGGACGAAGTTTAATGTGATGGTCTGTCCGTAGTGTGTACCATCGAGACCCAGCGTACTGCTCAAGATGGTAGGCTGGCCGTTAAGCACTTGATGGATCAGGTCCCGGGCCTGCCCCTTAAGAATGTGGTCTGTCTCCGTCCACTGCAGCAAGGCCAGGTAGGCATACGGAGTGGAGACATTTTCGGTGATATAGCGCTGCATGCTATTGACCGGAGTAGGCGACGAGATAGGCGCGGCAATGGTTGGCGTCTGCCAGATGACCGCCTGCACAGTCGCCCGAACGGCAGCATCCACAGTGGCAGCGATGTTCGGCGTCGGGGCCGCCGGGACTGTCGTGGCAGTTGGCTCCGGCAGGGCGCTGGGAGCCGCCGAAGGCGATGGTTGCCCCAATGCTGAACTCACCGGCGCCGACGCAATCGACGCGGTCTGGTTGGTAACGCCGGGCTCGGACGCCGACGAGGTCGCCCCTGCACATCCAGCAAGGAGGAACGCGGCGCAAGCGATGGCGACTATAATCTTCATTGAGCACTCTCCGCGTTTGACACAGGCGCCGGCTCTACTTGGGCACGGTGATGCGCCAACGTGCGCCCTGGATGCGCCCCGCGCTCGCGACGTCAACTAGGTAATAGCTGGCCTCCGGCCGTGGATCGCCGAGCACCCGGACGGCCATAGAATAGGTATCACCAGCATCGAGGGCAGGAATACTGAGGTCGCTCAGTGTCGAGGAATAGCAATTTGTGTTGGGATCACCCTTCTGCGCCCAGATCTCCTGCAAAGAGCGCCCTATGCTATCAGTTATCTCGAGGCCGATCCACGAAAGTCGATCACCAACTGGCCTGGAGTGCGGTTTTCAAACACCAGCTCGAACCCCAGCAGGCCCTGGCAGCCTGGGAGGAAGTTGGGCTGTTCAACTCGCGCGGCGAAGCCGTCCTGAAACCAAGTTTGGCCCGGCTGCAGAACTGACTGAGGGCGTGTGTTAGGGATGGCGGCGGCGGTTGGTGCCGCCGGCGCGGGCTGAGATTCGGCTGGAGCCGGCACCGGAGTTGTCGGTGAAGGGACGCTTGTCGATGGCGCTGCAGCTACGGCGGGCACTGCGGTCGGGGCGGCCGTGGCGACGGAGACCACCGCTGGCGTCGCCGCCGGGGCGACCTGCACCGTGGAGACGACCGTCGACGTCAGCACGGAGGTGGAGGTCAGCACCGAGGTCACGACCGAGGGGGCCGCCGGCGCCGACGGGCGGGCGCCTCTGCCGCCCACCCAGAAGAACAGCAGCGCCACGACGACCAGCGGGACGACGTACCAGACGGGGATGCGCAGCGGGTAGCGCCGCATCATCGCTCTCCTTCCTCGTTCAGCTCGTCCGCCGCGCGGCGCAGGCTAGAGAACTCCGTCTCCAGCGTCCGGCGGTCGCTCAAGCCGGTCCGCCCGCCCGTCAGCGCCAGGTCGGCCAGCGAGCCCCGCGTCTCGCGGATGGACTCAAGCAGCCGCTCCAGCTTCGCCGTCTCCCGCTGCAGGCTGCGCGGCATGACCGAGGAGCCGGCCAGCAGCCCGGCCGCGGTCACCGTTCGCTGGGCGCTGCGCCACAGCGCGCCGGCGATCCCCTCGCCATCCTCCACGACGTGCGTGAGCACGCCGGCCACCTCCGGCATGCTGCGCCGGTCGATGCCAGCGGCCAACGTGAGCAGGTCGAGCAGCTCCGCCGACGCGGCCAGCAGCACCTCGCGCACCGGCCAGGCCGGGAGGGCGCGCCGCAGACAGATCAGCACCCGTGCCGGCTGATTCGCCCGCGCGTACCGCCCGAAGGCCTCACTCAGGCGACCGGCCCGCTCGGCGTGCGCGGCGCGCGAGGCGGCGGTGAAGGGGTTCCACTCCAGCTCGACTCCCAATGTCGTGCCTCCACATCCGTCCAGCGACCGCGGTATCCCGCGTCCCGCAGACGGCCTCGAGAATGAAAGGGACCGCAGTCCCCCGGTCGCTTGGCCGCCGATCGCAATCGCGGCCCCGGTATCTCCGGCATCTCAGCTATTTCCTGCTTTCAAAGCAGGCTCTTCGCGGCGCCCGTGCGGTGACGCTCCGTCAACTCCCGCCGCCGCTTTCCCCGCTCCTTGCCGCGGCGTTGGCGGCGCGGGCAACCAAAAGTGGTCGGCTCGAGTGGCCAAGTTCTGGCTAGACGCCACAAACACGGTATCCTCGCGCGGTACCTGTGTACCCATGCCACTACCCAGCGAGTATGCGGCAGGCATCCAGCCTGTCAAACAACTACGTTGTGGACACCACTCCGTTATGGGCGCATCCTTGAGTGCTGGGATTGTTGGGTCGATCGCCCCTGGGGCAGGCCGATCTGGTCATCCTCGGGACCGAAGCCGGCTGTGTCGGCGGATGTCAAGGCCGGCAGCTTGGGGAGATCGGGCGGTAGCGCAGCGGTAGGATCTGGCCCGGTAGCCCCGTGCGGGCCACGTCGCGCGGCGGATCAGGTGGGGAACTCCGTGAGGGGTTGGCGCTGCTGCGCGGCGTCCAGGACGAGCTGGCAGTGGAGCGCGGTGCGGCGCCACTCGCCGGCCATGGCGAGGGCTAGACCTTGCTCTGCGCTTGCCCGTGCCGCCTCCAGGTCGCAGTCGGGGCCGGCTACCGCGTAAAGGAGCGCGCGGCTACGGTGGAGGAGGGACAGCATGTGGGTATCCGCGCCGTAGGCGGCCGCGGAGCGCTCGTAGGCGTCTTGCGCCAGGCCGAGACGCTCGTGGCCACGCTGCCGGCGGGAGGCGGGACGCGCGGCGAGGTTGATGCTGAGCCCCTGATGCACAAGGCTGACCGACGATGGGGTGACCCCGCCTTCGCGCACCTCGTCGTCAATCTGCTCGGCGATCTCCTCAACGGTGACATGCCGTCCGAGCCGCCTGAGGATCGCTGCTCGGGCGCCCAGCGCGTGCAGGCGTGTCTCTGGGACGCGGGTGAGCGTGGAACCCTGTTCGCTCGCCGCCAAACCCGGCGCCAGGAGCCTTCGCTCTCCCGAGACGAGGTAGGCCTCGGCCAGTCGAATGCGCGCTCGGGCCAGGCACTCGCTCGCGTCCAGGCCGAGAATGCCGTCGCCCAAGGCTGCCATCTCCCGGCAGATCCCTTCGACCACCCTAACGACCTCGCCGGTAAAGTGCTCTATGGTCAGCGCGGCCATCAGGTCGTCCGCTTCGAGCAACACCGTGGCGAGCTCGACGTCGCAGGGACGTCCCGTCACGACCGGTCGCAATTGGATTGTGATGGCGCGCACCCGCTCCAGCGCTTCGGCGGTATGGCCCATCTTGCGCAGTTGCTCGGCGAAGGCAACCTGCCGGCTCAGCCCCGCGACCAGGTCGACAGTGTCGGGCCGGATCGCCTGCCGCACGCGCCACATGAGGTAGTGGTCGAGGCGGCGTGACGCGGCGCTATCGAGCGACACGGCGCTCTGGTCGAGGACGTCGCGCGGGCGAGCGCCGAGCGCCTCGCAAATGGTGACCAGGTGGTCGTCGCGCACCATGGCGCCCGCCGGCGCCTGCTCGATCCTGGAGATGGCCTGCTGTGACAGCCCGGTGCGCAAAGCCAGGCCAGCCTGGCTGAGTCCGCGCTGCTCCCGCAGTGCCCGGAGCGTCTGCCCGAGTGGGCGTCGCTTGGACATGAGCCACCTCACAATGTCGATGTGCTCTGGCCACCACCGCCGGCATGGCGGAATGACGCCGGGAGCGGGCAGCCATGCATGCACTGGTGAATCCGCGTGGGCCCTTCCGTCGCCGTTCCTCCTCTCCGCGCCGGAGAGGAGGTCAGGAGGCGAGGTTCCCCGGCGCCAACAAACCAGCCATACTTAGATCGGCATGCACAGCATATTCAGGCTGCTAGCCGGTTGCAAGCACGCTTGTTGCTGGTTGGGCACATGGGGAACATGGGGCATTGCACCCACTTGCTTGTTGCTGCCGTGCCCGGCTACCATTGCCGCTGTTGCCAGCGATCGGTCACATCACTCCGCGGTGAGGACGTGAGCGAATGGATAGCGAACCCGGCAAGGGCGCGGAAGCTCGTCCGCTATCTAGTGAGGACCAGCGCCACCGCCTCATCGCCGCTTATCAGCGCACCGGCAACATGAGCCAGGCCATGCGCGAGGCGGGCATCCGGAGCCGTCGCACCGCCTACAAGTGGCTGGCGCGCTACCAGCAGGACGGCGCGGCGGGGCTTGTCTCGCGCCCGCGCGCTCGCAAGACCCAGCGCACGGTGCCGGAGGCGCTTGCCGGCCAGATCCGGCAGACCAAGCAGGAGCACCCTACCTGGGGCAAGGCGACGATCGCCCGGCAGATCGCCCAGACCGCCGGTCAGGCCGTCAGCCCCTCCGGGGTGGAGGCGGTGCTGCGGCGGGCGGAGCTCTGGACGCCGCGCGCGCCCGTCCTGCTGCCCAGTCGCCTGGATCGGGAGGCCCTGCTCGCCGCCCTGGCCGAGGGAATCCACCTCGACGGCCAGGACGCCACCGGCGCGACGATCCGCCGGCTCGCCCCCGCGCTGCGCCAGGCCCTGACCGGAGACGAGCAGGCTGAGCTGCTCCACTCGCCCACGATCGGCCCCTGGCTCCTCAACGGCCTCGCCCACTTGGGCCACAGCTACATGCACGCCGGCGCGGCGGAGCGGGCCGCGGCCTGCTTCCGCACGACCTTGCGCTGGCTCGGCGAGGAACGGCAGTGGCACTGGCGCCAGCGCCAGCGGACCTGGGAGGAGCACTACACCGTCTTCGGATCCTCCGAGAGCGTCGTGCCCTGGTGTCACTCGGCGCTGTCCATCATCCTGGGAGCGCGCGAGCCCGCCGCGCACCGGCACATCGACCAGGCGGTGCGGTTCATCATCGCGGGCGGCCTGGCTGGCCTGCCCGACCGGCACGTCGCGGTGCATCGCGGGAACATGCTACGCGACCGGGCCCGCCTCCGGCTCGCACTGGGCGACGCCGGCCCGGCCGTCGAGCGGGACCTGCGCGCCTCGCGGGCGGACCTGGCCGGCAACGCCGCGGAGGGCATGGAGGCGGCCACGGAGAGCACTTGGGCGCACGTGCGCAGCATCCAAGCCGCGGCAGCCAAGGATCACGACCGCCCCCGCTGGATCGCCGCCCTCGACCAGATGCAAGCCGAGATCGCGACGGCCTTGGCCCTGGTCGAGCAGGATATCTCCTTCGTCTTGCCGGTCATGCTGGTCATCGAGACGACCCGGCTGCAGGTGCGTCACGGGCTGGCGCCGGATAGCCGCCGCCTGGCCTCCGCTGCTCGGGCCTGCCTGACGTACGGCTATGGCGGGCACGCCGGGGCGCTCCTCGCGCTGCCAGGAATCGAGCGCTCCCTGTCCGCCGGCCTAATCGAGCAACTGACGGCCGCGTTTCGGCCCAAAGGGGCCATGTAGCTGCGGGTATGTTCGCGCGGAGAGGGGGAACGCGAGCAGCATGAAGGATGTCCCCGATAGGCGCCTATCCTATCCTGTGCGGTGCCTCCTGACTTCCGCGATAGCTCGGTCCGTTTCCCGCTCTATCTCGTCTTCTGACACGCCTTTGAAGGCTTCGCGCATCTCGTCGATAACTTTGAAATCCTTTGATCGCTCGTGCTCCAGACGAGCTAAGCGCTCCATGTCGTCTGTTGAAACGACGACGGCGACAGGAATCCCGCTCTTCTCTATCACAACTCGCGCCTCCTTTCGGTAGACTCGGTCGAGGATCTCACCCCATTGTTGCCTTACTTCCGATGCGTTGATCCTCTCGGTCGTAGGCGCGTGGTTGCGCATCTCGCCTCCTCTGCGCAATGGTACGCACATCATAGCACGAGGCCGCACAAATGGCGATTTGTCTCCTCAGGGTTATCATACTTTCGCAAGGCAAAACCGACTCTAATACCCCTTGGTCTTGTCGATGACGCTCTCCAGCGGACGGCCCTGGCGGAAGGCGACGAGGTTGCGGCAGAAGAGGTCGACGGCGCGATCCATGCGCTGGGGCGAGGCGCCGGCGACGTGTGGCGTGATCACGACGTTGTCCATCGACCACAGCGGATGGTCCGGTGGGAGCGGCTCGACGGGGGTCACGTCCAGCCCGACCGCGGCGATCAGGCCGTCGCGCAGCGCCTGCACCAGCGCCGCGTCGTCCACGATGGCGCCACGCGTGACATTGACCAGGATGGCGTGCCGCTGCATCCGACGGAAGGCAGCCAGATCGAACATCCGATGCGTTTCCGGCGTCAACGGGGCGCAGATCACCACGGCGTCGGACTCGCGCAAGAGCCGTTCGAGGCCGTCCATTCCCCAGACTGCTTCGACGTCCGACGGTCGCTCCACCGGCTCCGGATCCACCGCCAGGATGCGCATGCCGAAAGCGGCGCCGCGACGGGCGACCTCGCGTCCCGTGCCGCCGAAGCCGACGATGCCGAGCGTCCGGCCGGTGAGCTCCCAGCACTCGGCGCGGATGCTGGCCTTGTTCTCCCAGGTACGCTCTCGCACTGAGCGGCCGACGCCGCGCGTGATGGCCAGGAGCAGCGCGAAGGCCTGCTCGGCCAGGTGCGGCCCGACGTGGCCCTTCTCGCTGGTCAAGACGATGTCGCTGTTGACGAAAGCCGGGAAGAGCAGGCCGTCGACCCCGGCGCCGAGCGTCTGCACCCAGCGCAGCCGGCCAGCTCGCTCGAAGAGGGCGCGATTGAAGGAGCCGAAGATGACCGTCGCGTCGGCGCTCTGCGCTTGCATCTCCTCGCGCCCTGACGCCACGACCACCTCCGCGTCGCCGGCCGCTATCCGGATGCGTGCCGTCTGTTGCTCCGTCAGCGCGACATTCAGCAGGACCTTCACGGCGGTTCCTCTCCAGGTGGTCGCTGCCGCCAGCAGCAACTCCGTCCGGCGTTCGACTATGAGGCGTAGTGTACATGTCCGGCGTCTCGCGGGTCGCGGGGCTCGTTAGTAGCTCCTCCGTCGCCCCTTCACCATGCTACGCTGGGTGTGCCAGGAAGCGAGGCAAGATGCGCGCCGAGATAGCCGAGCTGGAGCGGCCCCCCGACCTGTTCGAGAGCGAGGAACAGGACGAACCGTTGGCCGGGCAGGACCACCGCGACACCATCGACAGCCTGTCCTACCCGCTGCGCGGCCGGCTGGCCGGTCCCGCCTGCTACGTGGCGGCCGAGCTGCGCGTCCACCGCGATCCGACGAACTTGCGCGACTACCGCGAGCTGGATGTGCTGGTGGCGCTCGGCGTGCCCGATCGCGTGCGCCCGCGCTACGACCTGTGGGTCGAAGGGAAGGCGCCCGATCTGGTGATCGAAGTGCTCTCCCTTTCCTCGGTGGACAACAAAGACTTGACGGAGAAACGGGATTGGTACCGCCGCGAGGGGGTGCGGGAGTACGTGGTGCTGGACCCGAGCGGGGACTTCGCGCCGGAGCCGCGGCTGCAAGCCTGGCGGCTGGGTGACCGCCCGGACGGCAGCGCCGATCGCTACCGGCTGGCGCAGGGAGAGACGCTGTGGAGCGAGTTGATCCCGTTCGGCTGGCGGGTGGTGGACGATCAGGTGCGAGTCATAGACCAGGCGACTGGCGAGGTGTTCCCGCCAATCTGGGATGTCGAGCCACGGCTGCGCCGGGAAGTCGAGTTGCGGCGAGCGGCGCAGGAGCAGGCGTGGCTGGCGGAGGAGCGAGCGCACCTGGCGGAGGAGCGAGCGCGCCTGGCGAGAGCGGACGCGCAGCAAGCGGCAGAACGGGAGCGATCGGCGCGGACGGAACTCGCGACGGAGGTGGCCCGTCACGCCGCGGAACGAGACCGTGTGGAGCGGGCACACGCTGATGTATTGGCGGAGCTACGCCGTCGCTTAGAAGAGTCGGGGGGGATGTAGCCGATGAACCGGACCGTCTATTGCACATCTCCCCGCTCGCGGAGACGCTCAAGTTCCCGCCGCAAGCGAGCGATCCCCTCCTCAGCCTCGCGCCGCGCCGCCGCTTCCGCTGCTGCACGGGCTTCCGCTGCCTGCTGCCGGGCTTCCACCGCCGCGAAACAGGCCTAAGAGGGCGTCTATCCGGCCAGGCGAACGCGCAAGAGATAGTAGAGCGAGTCGATCACGTCGCGGCGTTGTTGGGTCGCCAACGGCTCAACGTCCTCTTCGAACGTCGGGTCATCCGCCAACAGCGCGCGTAGTCCAATGGTGTCGGTGCTCAACAACGCTCGCCTGCCCCTTCCGAGCATTGCACGCACCCGCGCAGGCGGTTGCGTCACGGCGAGGCTCCGAAACCGCCTACCGCGAACGATCCGCTAGCGCAGCGGCTGCCAGGGCATCGGGCAGCGGTCCGACGTGCAACAGGATGGCATTCTGCCAGGGGTCGCGCCCGGTCACGATGCCATCGCGCTGCTCGTGGGCGATGCCGGCGGCGGTGAGCCGCCCAACCACGGCGGCGCGCGCCTCCTCACTGGGCAGGGCGATCGTGTACCAGAGCAGCCTGGCCGTGTCGCCGGACGCCGGCGCCGCTCCCTGACTGTGCCAGGTGTTCATCCCCAGGTGATGGTGGTAGCCGCCTGCCGAGACGAAGAGGGCGCTTGGCATCTGGGCCACGATGTCGAAGCCGAGCACACCGTGGTAGAACGCCGCTGCCTCGGGGATGTCGCCCACCTGCAGGTGGACGTGACCGACCTTCGTGCCCGCCGCCAGCCCTGCCCAAGGCTGGCCGGTGTCGCCTGCCTCGGCCAGGATGCCGCGCAAGTCGACCGGACCGGCGCCCATCTGGACCTGCCCGTTCGTCCAGCGCCAGCCCTCGCGCGGGCGGTCGCGGTAGACCTCGATGCCGTGGCCATCGGGATCGCGCAGGTAGAGCGCCTCGCTCACGATGTGGTCCCCCTGGCCGGGCGGCGGGAAGCTCAGGGAGAGGTAGTGGCGCAGCCAGCGGCCCAGGGCGGCTCGGGTGGGCACGAGGATGGCGAAGTGGTAGAGGCCGGTCATGCCGTCGGTGAGCCAGGGCAGCGCCCCGCGCTGCTCGGTCAAGACCAGTAGCGGCGAGCCGGCAACGCCGAGGACGGCGCCGGTGCCAGTCCGCTGGAGAACCGCGAAGCCCATCGCGTCGGTATAGAAGGCGAGGGAACGGTCCAGGTTAGCCACACTGAGCGCGACGACGCCCATCTCCGTGGCGGGATCGATGGATGTGGTAGCTGATTGCTGGTCGAGAGCTGTCACACGTGATCTCCCATCTCTCCATACATCTATTGTTGCCGTTTAGTAGGCCACCGTGAAGCGCTGGCGCACGTACTGGGGCTGCTCCAGCTCGTCCGCGACGGCGATTGCGAAATCCTCGGCCGAGATGAAGCTCTTCCCTTGGTCATCCCGCACGAGCTGCTCCGTGCCGGTCCGGTAGTGTCCGGTACGCTCGCCTGGTGCGATCAGGTTGGCCGGGCTGAGGTAGGTCCAGTCGACGTCGCCCGCGTAGGCGCGATAGATCGCCAGCGCGTCGGCGTGCGCCTGCGCGACAGGCTTCCAGTCGGGCGGGAATCGAGGACTGTCCATGAGCCGAAGCCCCGGAGCTGTCTCCAAGCTGCCGGCGCCGCCCACCGCGAGCAGCCGTCGAACCTCCGCCTGTTCGGTGCCGGCCAGTAACGACCTGGCCGTATCCACGAGCACCGTTGGCGGCTCGTCGTGGCCCGGACCGACAGCGCTGACCACCGCGTCGTGCCCGCGCACCAGACGGACAACGATGGCGGCATCGCGCGCGTCACCGGGGATGACGGTGAGTCGCTCGTTGTGCAGATCGACGCGAGCGGGATCGCGGACGATCGCCGTCAGCTCGTGCCCGCGCAGCAGGGCCTCCTGGGCGATGCGGCGACCAAGGGTGCCGCTCGCCCCGTACAGTGCAATCTTCATAAAGTGCCCCTTCCTGCCGTCCTTCCAGTACGGCGATTCTCCGCTCTTTCGTAGCCAACGTGGTTACGAATTGGGGCAACAAAGCACGCTAGGATCAGCTCGCCTCCTCGTGCTGGTCGGCCAGGGCAGTTCGCAGCACCTGGTCGACCGTTTGATTGGCCAGTGCCCGCTCGAAAGCGCTCTCGGCCTCGCCAAACGACACCCGCAAGGCGCGCCCGATGTTCCGGCCGATAGGGCAGCGCGGGTTGGGCGGCCGGCGGTGCAAGGCAAGCAAATTGCCTGACTCTACCGCCCGAAAGACCTCGAGCAGTGTGATGGCGCCGGCCGCACGTCGCAGTCGCCAGCCGCCGCCGACACCCGACTGAGAGGCCACGAGCCCAGACCGCTGCAGCAGTCCCAGGATGCGCCGGATGAAGGCGGGGTTGGTGTTGACGCTGCCGGCCACGAACTCCGAAGTCGCCGGCTCCCTCTCCGCCTGCGCCAGGAGGGTCAGGATGTGGATCGCCAGCGCGAACTGCGTATTGGTCTGCATCGCCTGCGTTTCGGTCCGTCTTGATCTGTAACTAGTATAGGTACGAATACCGACAATGTCAAGGGCGGACGAAGGGTGAAATCGTCGGAGTTGTGACTGCCGTCACAGGGGAACGGGCCGACTGGGATTGGCGACGTTAGCGGCGGTCGCGCCGCGGGCGGCGTCGGTGCTGCTCCTCGAGGGCCTTCACGCGCTCGACTTCCGCTGTCGGTGCTTGGCCAGCTCCGGAATTCCGGCTGATCGATGCGAAAAGTTCGCGCACCGGAATCTGGAGCGCCGGAAAGAGTGGACTCGTGAGTACGTCGTCCCGGCCCAAGGTGGGCTGCTCGACATAGCGCCCATGGTCCAGATGAAAGCGGCGAATCTGCTCACCTGCCAGGTCGAGCACCCAGTAGCCAGCGACCTCGAAGCGTTCGTACGTGCCCCGCTTGTCTTCGAGATCGCGCTCGATGGAGCTCGGTGACAGCACCTCCACGACGAGGTCGGGCGGGCCGAAGCAGCCGGTGTCGGCGACGAAGTGGGCGTGTTCCGCTCGGATGAAGATGAGGTCCGGCAGAGTCGCGTTGTGTTCGTCGAGCACTACGTCGAATGGCCCGAGGACGAGTTCGCCCAGGCCGGCGTCCTGCGCCGGGCGCAGTCGGGCGTACATCTCGCCGACGAGTCGCTGGTGCCGTCGCGTGGGTGATGCGCGGGTCACCGGGACACCGTCCAGAAGCTCCCAGAGGACCCCGTCGTCCGGTAGTTCACAGAGCTCGGCATAGGTCAGCCGGCGCCCGACTAGCGTCGCCATGGCAGCCCTCCCTGTGCAGTGCTGGACCAGGTACGACACGATGCCAAACTTCCGTCGCTCCTCGCGCCGTTCTCTCCACCGAATAGAGGGTAACACGTGGAGTACGGACAAGTGGTTGCCTCACCCTCGCGACGGCTCGGCCATGCGCTCGCGGGCCTGGCGGGAGAGCTCGGCCAGGTGGCCGTCGTTGGCCATCACCTGCTCCAGGTGACGCATCCGTGCCGGACTGGCGGTGCGGACCATGGTGTCGCTGTAGACGCGGTCGATCCAGAAGCGGGAGAGGCCGCCGATGGTCTGCCGGAGCTCGGCCAGGTCTTCCTCCCTGTAGCGCTGGCTGAGGTTGATGGTGAACATGCGCCGGCGATTGCCGCCGCCGAAAGAGGCGTGCTTCAGATTGTGGTTGAAGAGGATGAGGTCGCCGGGCTGCGTTTCCAGCGGGATGGCGGGGACATCCTGCCCCAGCATCCCCCAGAGCTCTTGCACTTGCCGGATCTGCTTCTGGACGCGGTCGGAGAAGACGTCGCCGGGTTGGCAACTGCCGGGGATCACGCGGAGACAGCCGCTGTCGCGGCCCACGGGGTCGAGATAGAAGGCCATCTTGATGTGGACGTAGCCGTTGGTGCGCCAGCCGTCGGAGTGCCAGGGAGTATCGCCGACGTAGTAGTTTCCGTCGCTGCTGTTGTAGTTGAAGTCGTCGCCCAGGAGCGCGCCGGCAATGCCTGTGATACGCGGGTCGTCCAGCAAGGCGCACAGCCGCTCGTGCTGGTCGATGAAGGGCACGATAGCCGAGCGGGCTTTGCCGTCGTGCGGCTTGCCGGCGTGTCCGCCGCCGCGGCCCGCCCAAACAGCCTCAAAGGCGTCAGTAATACGGCCGATTTCGCCGCTGAACAGGCTGGGAAACCTCAGAAAGCCAAAGGTCTTGAAAACGCCGACCTGCTGCTCCGCGAGTTGCACGTTGTGTTGTATCCTTTCCGGACTTTCGCGGCCGACTCTATCAGGCGTGGACGGTGATGGCAATATCGCGAGGGTGTACCATCGTGCGCTACCAACCGGATTAGGGGCGGGTCGTTGAGCGTGACGTGGTTCGATCTCACCGGTCGGGTGGCCATGGTGACCGGCGCCGGGGCCAACGGCGGCAACGGTCACGCTATCGCGTTGGGACTGGCGCGCTCGGGGGCGGATGTGTTCGTGAGCGATATCGATGAGCCGGGCGCCCGGCAGACGGCCCGAGAGGTGGAGGCGCTGGGGCGGCGCGCGGTAGCCTGCCGCTGCGACACCGGTCAGCCGGAGGAGATCGCCGCCTCCTTCGCCGCCTTCGACCAGATTTTCGACCGCATCGACATCCTGGTCAATAACGTCGGGATCGGCCATCGCTCGCGGCCGGAGCAGCTCTCGCTGGACGACTGGCGCAAGGTCATCGCCGTCAACCTCGACGGGACGTTCCTGTGCAGCCGCGAAGCGGGTCGGCGAATGATCCGGCAGGGCGCCGGCGGCGGCATCATCAACGTCAGCTCCATCGCCGGCGCCTCGGGGCTGGGGCGGGGCAACTTCGTCTACAGCGTCACCAAGGCCGGCATCAACCAGTTCACGCGCGAGCTGGCGATCGAGTGGTCGCCGCACGGGATCCGAGTCAACGCCATCCTGCCCGCCCAGATCATGACGCCGGCGCTGCGGCACATGTTCGCCGACCCTCGGCTCAATGCCGACCGCCTGCGTGACCGGCTGCTGACCGGCATTCCGCTTGGACGGATCGGGGAGCCGGACGACGTGGCCAAGGCGGCGGTTTTTCTGGCGTCAGATGCCGCTAGCTTCATCACCGGACACCTGTTGCCGGTCGACGGCGGCAATCTGGCCCTCAACGCCGGCGGCAGCCGTGTCTGGCCGAGCGACGACTGATGGACTCGACCACACTTGCTATCGTCGGCGCCGGCTCGCTGGGCCAGACCGTCGCCGCGCTGCTCGCCGCCAGCGGTCAGCAGGTCACACTGCTGGCGACTCCGGCGACGGCGGACCGGCTGCTCGGCGCCGGCCGCATCCGGCTGCACGGCGTGGACAACCGGGATGTGCCGGCCAGCTCCACAAACGCGCCCGCGGGGGCGGTCGGCGTGACCGCGACCCCTTCCGCGCTGCCGGAACGCTGTGGCCTCATCTTCGCCACCAAAGGCCACCAGCTTGCCGCGGCTATTGCTGGGGTGCGGGGAGTCTGGCCGCGCGCCGGCGATGCCGCTTCCTGGGTGGCGGGCGTGCAGAACGGCGTGATCAAAGACGACATGCTCGCGGAGGCCTTCGGCAGCGAGCGGGTCGTGGGGGCGGCGTCCATCGTAGGCGCTCAGCGGGAGCCCGATGGCCAGGTCCTGGTGACCAGCCTGGGCGCGTCCTATCTTGGCGAGCTGTCCGGTGATCGGTCGGCTCGTGTGGAGCAGGCGGTTGCGCTGCTTCAGCAGGCCGGCATCCCGACCGACGCGGTGGACGACATCCGTAGCGTCATCTGGTCCAAGGCCTGCAACGCTACCGGCGTCTTCGGCGTGTCGGTACTGACCCGTGGCAGCGCGCCCGGGCCGATGCGCAACGTGGACCTCATGCGCGCCTACCTCGCTCTGGTGCGGGAGACCGCCGCCATCGCCGCGGCGGAAGGTGTGGCGCTGGGCGATTATGCCGGCTTTCCCATCCGGACGTATCTGGAACGGCCCGAAGCGGAAACGCTGGCGGAGGTGGCGCAGCGCGCCCGCGCGGCGCCGGCCAGGCCCACCGGTCTGGAAAGTTTGCCTTCCATGACCCAGGATCTGCTGGCCGGCCGCCCCATGGAGGTGGAGGAGGTCTTCGCCGACGTGGTAGCAAGAGCCGAGCGGGCCGGGCTGGCCGTGCCTCGCCTGACCCTCGTGCGCGACCTGCTGCGCGGGATCGATCCCGGCCGGAAGCAGTCCGCGATCTGAACCGCTGGAAGGTGTTGCTGGAGTCGTGAGCGGCGCCCATCCCTGTTCTGCCACCACCAGCCGGTACCCTCGGTGGAGAGAGGATTACCCCCCAACCATGACGCCCCAAACCGCTGAAACAGAGTCTGCCAGACGGCACAGCAAGGACGAGCTCCTCGCCTTCTACCGGCAGATGCTGGAGATCCGGCGTTGCGAGGAGCAGTTGGCCCGCGCCTATCAGCAAGGGCTCATCCCCGGCGCCTGCCACACCTATGTCGGGCAAGAGGCTATCGCGACGGGCGTCTGCGCGCGTCTGCGGACGGATGATACCGTCTACAGCACGCACCGCGGTCACGGCCACGCGCTGGCGAAGGGGGTGCCGCCGCGCGAGCTCATAGCTGAGCTGTTCGGCAAGATCACCGGCTGCTCGCATGGCCGCGGTGGGAGTATGCACCTGTTTGCTCCGGAGTTGGGGATGCTCGGCACGAGCGGCATCGTCGGGCCGAGCATCCTTATGGCGGCCGGCGCCGGCTATAGCTTCCACCTGCTGCGTACCGATCGCGTGAGCGTTGCCTTCTTCGGCGACGGCGCCGTCAACAATGGCGCCTTCCACGAGGGCATGAACATGGCGGCGGCCTGGGAGCTGCCGGTGCTGTTCGTGTGCGAGAACAACCAGTTCGCGACCGAAGTCCCCTTTGCGACGGTGACGCGCAACGCCAGCGTGGCGTCGCGTGGCCCTGCCTATGGCCTGCCCGGCGTCGAAGTAGATGGGAACGACGTGGTCGCTGTGTATGAGGCGGCCGGCGAGGCCGTGCGGCGGGCGCGCTCCGGCGGCGGTCCGACCTTGCTCGAGTGCAAGACCTATCGCACCCGCGCCCATTCCGAGGGCATGCGCGACGATGGCTACCGCACGCGCGAGGAAGTCGCCGCCTGGAAGGAGCGCTGCCCGATCAAGCTGCTCCAGGAGCGCATGCTGGCCGCGGGGATCGCCGGCGAGGGCGACTTCGCGGCCATCGAGTCGTCCGTAGCGGCGGTCGTGGCCGACGCCTACGAGTTCGCCCAGGCCAGTCCGTGGCCGGACGCGGCGACGGCGACCGATCACCTCTTCAGTGTGCCGGAGGGAGCGACCCGTGCGTGAGCTCACCTATACGGCGGCGGCGCGGGAGGGGCTCGCTGAGGAGATGGCGCGTGACTCGACTGTGTTCGTGGTGGGGGAAGGGGTAGGCACCCGCGGCGGCAACTTCAACACCACCGTCGGGCTGTTCGATCTGTACGGACCCGAGCGGCTGCGCGACACGCCCATCTCCGAGCGCGGCTTCACCGGCTTGTGTACGGGCGCCGCGATGACCGGCACGCGACCGGTCGTCGACTACATGTTCATCGACTTCGCCCTCGACGCTCTCGGTGAGCTGATCAACCAGACCGCCAAGATCCAGTACATGAGCGACGGCCGGCTGAAGATGCCCATCGTGCTGCGGGCCTGCATGGGCCTCGGCAACTCGGCGGCGACGCACCACTCCGGCAGCTACTATCCGCTCTTCACGCACCTGCCCGGCTTCCGCGTGGTCGTGCCGGCGACGCCGCGCGATGCCAAAGGGCTGCTGAAGACGTCGATCCGCTGCGACGACCCGGTTATCTTCCTGGAGCATCGCTCGCTGCTGGGCAGCAAAGGCGCGGTGCCGGAGGAGGAGTACCTGATCCCGTTCGGACAGGCGGCTATCGCCCGCGAGGGGAAGGACATAAGCCTCGTCGCTATCTCCTCCATGCTGCCGAAGGCGCTGGAGGCGGCGAACACGCTGGCCGGCGAGGGAGTCCAGGTAGAGGTGATCGACCCGCGGACCCTGGCCCCGCTGGATATCGACACCATCCTGCGCTCGGTCCACAAGACGGGCCGGCTGCTGGTAGCGGACGAGACCTTCGCTCCTTGCGCCATCGGCGCCGAGATCGCCGCCCAGGTGATGGTGCGCGCATTTGACGACCTCGACGCTCCCGTTCACCGCCTCAACGGCGCGCACGTCCCCGCTCCCTATAGCGCGCCGTTGGAGGCGGCTATCGTCCCCAACGTTCGCGCGATCGAGCAAGCCATTCGTGACCTGCTGGCGGAGTAGCCGCCCCCGCGCTCGCACCCGTGAACTGCGTTCCCCGGCAGGGGGAGAGAGGACGCAATGGCCGTCGAAGTCGTCATGCCCAAGCTGGGCTGGAATATGGAGCAAGGCCACGTCGTCGAGTGGCTGAAACATGACGGCGACGTGGTGCAGACTGGCGAAGCGATCTTTACGGTAGAGACCGACAAGGCGCTCACCGATGTCGAAGCGTTGGAGAGCGGCGTGCTGCGCATTCCGGCTGACACGCCCGGGATCGGTGAGGACGTACCCATCGGCGCCGTTCTGGCCTATGTGGTACGGCCGGATGAGGCTGCATCGTTCGAGCAGGCCGCGATATCCGCCGCCATGGGTGGAGACGTGGGTGGGAGCAGTGCGCAGGCACTGGAACACGACGCAACGGTCATGTCGGGCGAGCTCGTGACGTCCGTGGGCAACGTCCCCGGAGGGCAAGTCCCCGTGAGCACAGCTCCGGCGGCGAGTCCGCGGGCCTGTCGAGTTGCCGCGGAGCTCGGTGTTGAATGGTCAAAGGTGCGGGGAAGCGGACGGACGGGGCGCATCGTGGAGCGGGACGTGCGAGCGGCCGCGGAAACGGCGCAGCGCAGCGCAGACTCGGAAAAGACGCCGGTGACTCCGGTGCGGCGGTTGATTGGCCAGCGTATGGTCGACAGTGCGCGCACCGTCGCGGCGGTGACGCTCACGACTGATGCCGACGCGACGGAGTTAGTCCGTCTGCGCACACAGATGAAAACGGCGCTGGCCAAGACCGGCGGCACTGTGCCCGCCTACCACGACCTGCTCACGCGGCTAACAGCACTGGCGCTGCTTGAGCATCCCGAGCTGAATGCCTCGCTGGACGGCGACCAGATTGTTCGACATCCTTCGGTTCACATGGGCATCGCCGTCGAAACGGAGCGTGCGCTGCTCGTGCCGGTGATCCGCGAGGTGCCGGGCAAGTCCGTACAGCAGATCGCGGTCGAGTCGGCGCGGCTGATCGAGCAGGCGCGTGCCGGCGCCGTCGCCGCCGACGATTTGCGGGGCAGCACCTTCACCATCTCCAACCTGGGCATGTACGGCATCGACGCGTTCACGCCGATCATCAACCTGCCGGAGTGCGCGATTCTGGGGATGGGTCGGATCGCAAGCCGGCCGGTCGTGGTCGACGAGGCGACCGAGGCGGTGGCCGTGCGCAAGATGATGGCGCTCAGCCTAACCTTCGACCACCGCGTTGTCGACGGCGCGACTGCCGCCCGCTTCCTGCAGCGCGTGGTCGAGTTTGTGGTCCAGCCGGTACTGTGGATGATCCGTTAGTATGTAGCCAGTGTGTCCTGGGGATGTCCGGTGGCGTCTGGCCCCCGGAACTTGCCGGACGCGCCAGTTAGTGCATCCTCAGGGGTACTGTTTCAGCTCGACGCCGTGGCCTTCGCTGTCGTGCAAATAGACGGCGATGCCCATACCTTTGGCGCCCTGGCGCCGCACCGGCCCTTCGTAGACGTCCACCCCCTGCTCCCGAAGCCAGGCGGCCAGGGCGTCCGCGTCGCAGGGGGCGATTTCCAGGGCGACGTGGCTCATTCCAGCACGCTCCGCCGCCGGCAGAGCGTCGACGGCGCCGGGCATCAAGTCCACGATCGCCGGGCCGGCCTGCACGGAGACGAAGGTGATCTTCCCCGCGGCGTCGCGGTCACACCGGCATAGGGGAAGGTTTAGGATATCCGTGTAGAAGCGGACGGCGCGCTCGATATCCCGGCAATAGAGGTTGACGTGATCGTAGCCACGTGTTTCGATGCGCATTGCGGTACTCCTCCCGCTAGGGCACGTGCCGTGCCAGACACCAGTGTAGTATCTGATTAGGAGAGGGGAGAGGCATGAAGGTACCGACGATCGTCTTCCCGGAGCCGCGGCGCGTGGCCATCGAAGAATGGGAGCTGGCTGAACCCGGCCCCGGCCAGGTGCTGGTGCGTACGACCGCCAGCGTGATCAGCACCGGTACCGAGCTCACCGCCTTGACCGGCGACTTCCCGCCCGGGCGCTCGGCCTGGGCCCGCTACGTCCGCTACCCGTTTCCCGCCGGCTACAGCATGGCCGGTGAGGTCGTGGCGCTGGGGCCGGGCGTCGAGGCGGTGCAGGTGGGCGATCACGTCTGCGGCGCCGGCCGCCATGCCACGCACAGCGTGCTGAACGCGCGCGGCCTGCGCCGCATCCCGGCCGGGATTGCCGACGAAGCCGCGGCGTTCCGCACCATGGCCGAGATCACGCTGAACGGCGTCCGGCTCAGCCAGATGATCTTTGGCGAAGCGCTGGCGATCGTCGGCATGGGGTTGGTCGGTCAGCTCGCCGCCCAGTGGGCACGCTTCGCCGGTGCGTTGCCGCTGATCGGACTGGATCTCTCGGCCCGGCGGCTCGACTTGGCAGCCCAAATCGGCCCGCTGGTCCGGATCCAGCCCGGGCAGGAGGATCAGGTGGAGGCGGTGCGGGCGGCGACGCGCGGGCGCATGGCCGACGCCGTGATTGAGGCGACCGGCGATCCCAACGTGCTGCCCGGCGCCGTCAAGCTGGCGCGACGCAACGGGCGGGTGGTGCTGCTGGGCTCGCCGCGCGGCGCGACGACGATTGACATGCACGAGGAGGTGCATACGCTGGGACTCCACCTCATCGGCGCACACAACGGCACGCACCCACGGGTTGAGACGCCAGGCAACCCCTGGACGGGGGATCGCGACGGCGAGCTGTTCCTCGATCTGCTGGCCGGCGGGCACGCGCACATCCAGGAGCTCATCACGCACCGCTACGCCTGGCAGCAGGCTCCTGACGCCTACGCCGTCTTGCTTGCCGACCGGACGCAGGCGCTGGGGGTCGTGCTGGAGTGGGGCTGAGAGGTGCGTCCTGTCGCCCGGCGCCGAACGGAAGATCAGAAGGTAGCGCGACGTTTGCCTGTGGAGCCGGCGGTGTAGGGGCTGGCCTTGTGCCTGCCCTGGCTCCCGCCTCACGGGGTGGTATCCTGATAACTGGCCGTACGATCCGCAACAAGGAGTCCCCGAGTCGCAACGGCGACCAGGGCAGGCACAAGGCCAGCCCCTACACCATCCCGCCGGGGACCACAGCGAGCGCGCAGACCAGGGCCTCTTCCAGCGACATTGCCGCGCCATCGGCCAGCGCCTTCGCGGCGTCGGCGCCCAGTGTCGCGCGGATCGGGGAGAGCCAGCGTTCCAGGGTGGCTTGCTCAACCGCGGAGGGGGGGACGGCGACCGACGTGTGCAGGGCGGTCGCCGCGCCGGCAAGGCGGAGCGCTTGCTGGGGCTGCGATAGCGCGGCCGCGAGCGCGGCGAAACCCTCCAGCGACGTGGCGATCGCGGGCCGGTCGTCCAGCTCCCGGCGTAGGGACAGGCTCCGCTCGTAGATCTGCCGCGCCCGCGTCGTGTCCCCTTGTTCCAGGGCGAGGTCGCCCATGTTGTGCAATGTCCAGGCGATGTATTGTCTATCACCCCAGTCTTCCCAGATGGCCAGGCTCCGTTTGAACAGCGCGGCGGCTTGCGCGTAGTCGCCTTGCATCCGTGCGGCCGTCGCCATGTAGTCGACGGAATAGGCAGTGGCGTGAGGATCGCCCAGCTCTTCCGATCGCCGCAGTCGTTCCCCCCACAACGTGGCCGCGAGCGCGTAGTCGGCGCGGTCGAGGGCGATTTGTCCCAGGCCGCGAAGCGTCCAGGCGATTCCCCACATGTCGCCCCGAGCGCGGAACAGCGCGCGGCTCTCCTCGAACAGTCGGTTGGCCGATGCGTAGTCGGCCAGACGAAGGGCCACGAGGCCCAACGCGTTCAGGTTGTAGGCGAGGCCCCAATCGTCCCCTCGATCGCGATACAGCTCCAGGCTTCTGGTCAGCAATGCTCTGGCCCGCTCGAAATCGCGCTGATGCAGCGCGAGATACCCCAACCGGCCGAGGGCTACGGCCATCGCCTGAGTATCGCCCAACTCCTGGGCCAGGGCGAAGCTATCATCTTGAAACGCCCGTGCCGCACCATAGTCGCGCTGGTCGTGGGCGAGGAATCCGGCCGCGCTCAGCGCTTTCGCCCGTGTCGCAGTCGCCGCCCCACCCCGCCGAGCCTGCGCCAGGAGCCGCTCCAGCCAGGCTCGCCCTTCGCTCCGACGTCCGCGCACGAACCAGAACCAGCAGAGCGACGAGGCCAGGCGCAAGCCGCGCTCGTCCTCGGGCACGGTCACGCTCCAGCGCAGCGCTGCGCGCAGGTTGTCTTCTTGCGCCTGGAGGCGGTTCAGCCAGGCAACTTGGCGCGGACCGTGCAGCTCGGGCTCTGCCTGATCCGCGAGGGCCAGGAACCAGTCCAGGTGGCGCTCGTGCAACGTCGTCGTCCGGCCTGCCTGCTCCAGCTTCTCCCCGGCGTATTGCCGGAGCGTCTCGAGCAGCCGGTAGCGCGCCTCGGTAGCCTCGGTAGCGGTTCGCTGCTCGGCGACCACGAGCGAAGCGTCGACGAGGCGGGCGAGCAAAGCCGCCACCGCGTCCTGGCTGATCGGCTGCCCGGCACAAACGGTCTCGGCGCTCTCCAGGGTCCAGCCGCCGGCAAAGACCGACAGGCGTCGGAACAACGCCTGCTCCTCTGGTTGCAATAGGTCGTAACTCCAATCGACGGTTGCCCGCAATGTCCGCTGTCGCGGCGGCAGGTCTGCCCCGCCGGCCACCAGCAGCTCGAAGCGCTGCCGCAGCCGCTGCAGCAACGCGTGCGGCAGCAACGTCTTCATGCAAGCCGCTGCCAGCTCGATGGCGAGGGGGAGACCGTCCAGATGGACGCAGATCTCCGCGACCGACCGCGCGTTGGCTTCGGTGAGCTGGAAGTTTCCTTCGACAGCGCGAGCGCGTTCGGCAAAGAGTGCCACGGAGGGCGTGGTCGCCACCATCCCCAGGTCCAGGGGCAGTGTGAGATTGGGCAGATCGAGCGGCGGCACGAGATACTCGTGCTCCCAGCGAAGGTGCAGCGCCGAGCGGCTCGTCACCAGGACTTTGATCTCCGGGCACGTTTCCAGGACGGCGGCTATCGACGGCGCGGCGGGCAGGACGTGCTCGAAGTTGTCGAGCAGCAAGAGTAGCTGCTTCCTCCGGAGGTAACGGCGCAAGTTCTCCGGTAGGGTGATGTCGTCACGATCGGCGACGCCCAGCGCCTGGGCGATCTTGGCGACGACCAGGTCCGGGGCGCCGAGGGGCGCCAGATCCACGAAGACGGCTCCGTGGTCGAACAGGCATTGAAGGTCCGATGCCACGGCCAGCGCGAGCCGGGTCTTCCCAGCGCCGGCGGGTCCAGTCAGGGTGAGGAGACGCAAATCCGGGCGGAGCAACTGCTGACGGACGTGCGCGACATGCGTTTCGCGGCCGATGAGCGCCGTCGGCTGCGCCGGCAAGGCAGTGAAGCGTGGGATCGCCGGCTCGGCTGGGGCCTCGGGGGTTGGCGGCGTTCGGGCCGCCGCTCGGAACGCCGCGCGATCCTCAGCGCCCAAGAGCAGGGCATCGGTGAGCAGGCGTACGGTGTCCATCCGCGGCGCCGATCTGACGCCGCGCTCCAGATCCTGGATGCCGCGCGCGCTCAGGCCGGCCCGCTCCGCCAGCGCTTCCTGCGTGAGGTCGGCGGCGATCCGGTGCTGCCGAAGCAACTCTCCAAAGCGCCGCCACTCGCCAGTAGGCACGAGGGGTCTCCGTCCGCGTCGGAATTCAAGCCGGTCAAGACGTTGGACGTATCGTCATAGTAACACGAGGGCAGCGGGTTGGTGGCGCGCTTGCGTGGGTAATGCGTGCCCGCTGCGTGTGGCCGGGGTGGCAAGCGCGGGCTACAGTGGGCACGTGGCCGCGTTGCCCACCGCCTCACGCCGATTGATACCGTTCGATAGGCGACGGGTGACCCTGGTCGACCTACAGTGGGGCCGTGATCCGGATCATCACGCAGTTAGCTCGCTGGACCGGCCGAGTGGCGAGCGTATCTTGAGGAGGAGTACATCATGGCCGTCGAGACGCGCCCAGCCATCGACGACGCGGCGATTCAGGCCTTCGCGGCGGGCCTGCGCGGCGCGCTGATCCACCCCAGTGACCCCGCCTACGACGCCGCCCGCAAGGTCTACAACGCGATGATCGATCGCAAGCCGGCCTTCATCGCCCGTTGCGCGGACGCCGGGGACGTGATCCAGGCGGTGAAGTTTGCCCGCGACCATCGCTTGTTGGTCGCCGTCCGTGGTGGCGGGCACAACGGCCCCGGCCTCGGGGTCTGCGACGATGGGCTGGTCATCGATCTCTCCCTGATGAAGGGGGTCCGCGTCGATCCCGTGGCCCGCACCGCTCGGGTAGGGGGTGGGAGCCTCCTGGGCGAGGTGGATCACGCCACGCACGCCTTCGGCCTGGCGACCCCCAGCGGCGTCATCTCCACCACCGGCGTCGGGGGTATCACCCTCGGCGGCGGGATTGGCTATCTGACCCGCAAATGCGGCCTCGCCGTCGACAACCTGCTCGAAGTGGACATCGTCCTCGCCGACGGCAGCTTCGTGATCGCCAGCGAGCAGGAGCGCCCCGACCTGTTCTGGGCGGTACGCGGCGGCGGCGGCAACTTCGGCGTCGTCACCTCTTTCCTCTTCCGGTTGCACCCCGTCGACACGGTCTACGCCGGGCCGATGCTCTGGCGCGCCGAGCAGTCCGCCGAGGTGCTGCGCTGGTACCGCGACTTCCTGCCCGCCGCGCCGGACGACGTCTACGGATTCTTCGCCTACCTCAGCGTGCCGCCGGGCCCGCCCTTCCCGGAGGAGTTGCACGGCAAGACGATGTGCGGGGTCGTCTGGGCCTACACGGGTCCCATGGACCGGGCGGAGGCGACGTTCGCCCCGATCCGCCGCCAGTTTGGCCCGCCCGCGCTCGACTGGGTCGGGCCGATCCCTCATCCGGCCTTGCAGAGCATGTTCGACGCGATCTACCCGCCGGGCGACCAGTGGTACTGGAAGGCCGACTTCGTCAACGAGATCTCGGACGAGGCGATCGCGCGGCATGTTGAGCACGGCACCAGACTGCCCACCGGCAAGTCGACGATGCATCTCTACCCGATCGATGGGGCGGCGAGCCGGGTCGCGCCGGACGCGACGGCCTGGGCCTACCGCGACGCGAAGTGGGCCGAAGTGATCGTCGGGGTCAGCCCCGACCCGGCGGACAAGGAGCGCATCACCGCCTGGGCACGGGAGTACTGGCAGGCGCTGCATCCGTACTCGGCGGGCGGCGCCTACGTCAACTTCATGATGGAGGAGGGAGACGAGCGGATCCGCGCCACCTATCGAGGCAACTACGACCGGCTCGCCGCCGTCAAGAGGACGTACGACCCGACCAACCTCTTCCGCGTCAACCAGAATATCGCGCCCGGGTGAGGGTCCGGCCGCGGGCGTCCTCCAAGGATACGCCCGCGGCCGGCACTATCGCGGCGGGTTCGGCCTCGCGCCCGCTGCTCGTGTGGGTGATGCCTGCTCGGTACGTGTGGTAGGAGCCGCCGCGGTAGCCCACCGTGGAAGGGTTCCGGCGTTCCTGTGGCGCCGGAACCCCGAGTTCTGAGGAAAGGGATGGCGATGGCTGCCACTGCCCTCGACACGCAGAAGGTCCAGGCTTTCGCCTTCAAGGTGCTCGGCGACGTGACCGCGTCCCAGATGGGCCCGCTCACGACGCTGGCCGATCGGCTGGGTCTCTTCTCGACCCTGGCCGAAGCCGGGCCGCTGACCGCGCCCGAGTTCGCCCTCCGGGCCCGCATCAACGAGCGCTACGCCCGCGAGTGGCTCTCGGCCATGGCCTGCCACGGCTACGTCACCTACGAGGACCACACGAAGCGCTTCCGCATGACGCCGGAGCAGGCCTTCATTTTGGTCGACGGCGATAGCCCCTGCTATTTGGGCAGCCTTTTCCCGATGTCGCGGCCCTACTGGGCCAACCTCGACCTCCTCACGGAGGCGTTCCGATATGGTGGAGGGGTGCCGCAGTCGGCCTACGGAGAGGAGTTCTGGTGCGGCTGCGAGCGCTTCACGCGCCCCGCCTTCAAGAACAACCTCGTTCAGGACTGGCTCCCGGCGCTGCCGGAGGCGCACGCCCGGCTCCAGACGGGCGGCTCCGTGGCCGACGTGGGCTGCGGCAACGGCCAGGCGCTGCTCTTCCTCGCCCGGGGCTACCCCGACGCGACGCTGGTCGGCCTCGACAACTACCCGCCCGCCATCGTGGTCGCCAACGCCAACGCGGTGAAAGCCGGGCTGGCCGATCGGGTGCGCTACGAGGTCTGCGATGTGGCTCGGGGCATTCCTGGGAGCTACGACCTCATCACCAGTTTCGACGTCGTCCGCGACATGCCGCACCCGCGCCCGGCCATGCGCGCGATTCGGCGCGCCCTCAAGCCCGGCGGCACGCACTTCGTTCTGGAGCTCAATCTCTCTGGCGACCTGCAGCAGAACATCGATCACCCGCTGGGCATCGGCGCCTTCGGCTACTCGGCCAGCCTGAACTACTGCTTGACCCAGGCGCTGGCCGTGGGCGGCGAGGGCACGGGCACGTGCATGGGCGAGGCGAAGGCGCGCGAGCTGGCGGCGGAGGCCGGGTTCACGAGCTTCCGCAAGCTAGACTTCCCCAACAACCCCTTCAACCTGTTCTACGAGATGCGCGACTGACCGGCACGGTGGGGAGCAACTGGCCTGGGACGCGCCAGCGCCCGATCTTGCTGGCTCGCGCGATGACAGCGTCTTCCGGCGCCCGACCGAATATACGAGCGACAACGAAAGTGAGGTACACAGATGGCACAGGTCAACACCGGTTTATGGCACGGCCCGGTGTTCGGGCTGGACCCTGGCGCGGAGCACCACTGGATTGCGGACGGCGCCCTGCCGTTCGGGCAGGTGCAATGGTTCTTCGCCCATCCGCTCGCCGCCAATGGGATCGAGCGTAGCGTCGAAGTCGTCGAGACCTTTTGCCTCACCAAGGCGGACGGAACGAGGCAGATCAATGTCCACGTGCGCAACAACGGTGCAAACACCGCCACCTATTCGATCTTCTACGCCTTTGTCGGCCCATAGGTGGCGAACAGCGAGCGATGTCCCGAGCAGGGCATGATGACTGGCTGGAAGATCTGAAAGACAAGGAGGCATGCCGTGAACGTTCTGGTCATTTATGATGGTCAAGGCAACATCACGTCCGTTGCGGTGCCGGCAGGCCACGCGCAAGGTCAGGTTCGTCTGAAACCGCAACCGGGTCAACTGGTGACTGAATTAGACGTGCCCGACGTCAAGGACCAACAACAGCACGACGAAGCCGCCTACGAGCACCTGCGTGCCATTGCTCAGGACTACCGGATCGAAACAGGGCCGGGGCAGCCCAAGTTGGCGCGCAAGTAGCGCGCCGCGTTTGGAGAGGAGAGAGGACAGCATGTTCGGATCCGTCTTTCGCATGCAGCCCAGACCGGGCCAGCAACAGCAAGTAGAGGAGCTCATGCATCGCTGGAATCGCGAGCGCCGTCCGAAGGTCGAGGGGGTGGTCGGCTCCTACCTGTTCGCCTCCCAGTCCCATCCCGGCGAGCTGATCGGGGTAGCCGTCTTCGACTCCGAGGCGAGCTACCGGAAGAACGCCGAGGACCCCGAGCAGGATCGCTGGTACCGAGAGCTGCGGGCGGCGCTGGAGGCCGATCCAGAGTGGAACGACGGCAACGTCCTCGCGGCCTACGGGCAATAGCGCTTCACAGGGTCGTCAGGCCTCGCCCGGCGGCTCTCAAAGCGACCTACCATTGTTGATCCAAATGTCGCTTAGAGGTCAGTCCTGCTTCCCGATGTATGGTGTAGCAGCAACGCCCGCGAAGGAGATCGATCGATGCAACGCAACGCGCCTCGCCATGCCGGCCACGCCCATTTCTGGCAGCACGCCATGTCCCGCCAGCGGTTCGTCCAGACGATGGCGACCGCGACCGGCGCCGCGTTGGGCGCCGGGCTCTGGCTGCCGTCGCCTGCCGCGGCCCAGGGCAGCGGACCGAGGCCCATCCCGGGCGGCATCCAGCCGCTGGGCCCGGGCACCGAGACGTTCCACATCATCCTGCCGGATCACGGCACCGAGCCGTCCACGATCACCGACTTCTCCGGCGTCGTCGGCCTCGCCCACGTGATGGGCGCCGGGACGGGGACGGACACCGCCACCGGCAAGACCACGCCGCTCCTCATGGACTATGACGTCCGCTTCATGCAGGGCACGTACGTCGGCGTGGACGGCGCGCGCCACAACGGCAGCTTCGCCTTCATATGACTGGATCTCTATGAGGGTCAGGTTGACCCTGCGTTCGAGCACCAGGTCTACGACTTCAACCCCGGCATCGCGCCCGACGGTCTGTTCTGGACGGTGCCGATCGCCCCGAGCAGCGTCCAGTACAACCTGTCCGCGGGGACAGGGGCGCTGCACATCGCCAACCAGCGGATGGGCGACTTCACCAAAGTCCCGAGCTCCTTGATGCGCGGCCCGTCCGTCCCGGCTGCTATCTCCTACGATGTCCGCTGGAGCGGGCCAGGCAAGCCTGTCTCAGCCAATGACGCCAAGAACGGCTTCGCCGGCGACTTCCTGGAGAACACGGCGACCGTCTCCGCCTCGGCTTCCCGCCAGGGCTTCCAGTTCGTTTCGGATCCGGCCTCCACCTCGAAGAGCGTGTTCGCGGTGCTCGGCCGGGAGCGCAACGGCATCTTCTTCAGCTCCGCGGCGCATACACCAGCGCAGATACCCGCGGCGATGCCCTCGACCGGTGGGGGCGGCGGGCAGTTCTTTGGTAACTGGGGCGGGCTGGTCGTCGGGAGCGGTCTCGCGGCGCTGGCCGCCGTCGGGCTGCGTCGCGTCGCCGGGCGCGGCGACGAGCGGGCAGACTGAGCGTGCAGCGCCGATAGCCCTGGGTTAGGCGGGCACAGTGTCGTCGAGCAGCGACGCCGAGGGTTGAGCATTAGGGGCAGTGTCTGCCCAGGCTGCGTCGTCCAATCCGCCAGGCTGCAACCCCCAGTCCGGACTACCAACGCCGGACCAGCGACTGTGGCAACGCCCATTGCCCGTGACGCTGGTCCGGCGCACTCGTGCTCGGCGCCGGTCCCCCGGCATCCCGCCGGGCCAGGCGTGGTAGCGCGTGCTATCCTGCACCTACGAGGCACGCGCAATCGTGAATGGACGGGCGGTTTGCGTCCGCGCTGAGCGCACGGGGTGACACCGATGAGCAAGACCATCGAGCTAACGGACGAGCAGTACTGCATCGTGGAGTACGCGGCACAGTCGCGCGGCAAGTCCATTGAGGCGTTCGTCGAGTCCTGGGTTGAGCAGGTGCGCGACCGCGACCGCTTTCCCCGCTATTACGAGACCGACGACTGGCTGCGGCATTTGGGAGTGAGCGAGGAGCGTATCCAGCGAATCAACGCCGAAATCAGGGCCGAGGCGGAGACGGATGCCGACACACGATGAATTGGAGCGGTTCCTTCGCGAATACGACGCCCTCGATGCCACCGAGCAGGATCGGTTCCTCAAAGCTATGAAGAAGATGGTGAATGACTTGCGCGCCGGCCATGGCTACCGAGCCGGCCTTCGCGTCAAGGGGGTGCAAGGCCATCCCGGCATCTACGAAATGACGTGGGCGCCTGATGGTCGCGCCACCTTTAATTACGGTCCCGAGCAGATTGCGGGGGAAATCCACGTCAGGTGGCGGCGCGTCGGCGGGCACGAGATCCTGAACAACCCCTAGTCCGGCTGGCTACCCCGACCACTGCACGCGCTATGCCGCGGATCAAGAGCCGGTGCAACAAGCAGGCAACTCCGACGATCCTGACCTGCCTCACGATGGCCGTGCGGAGGTAATAGACATGAGCAAGGTGATTGAGCTGACCGACGAGCAGTACTGTATCGTAGAATACGCGGCGCAGGCGCGCGGTCAGCCGCTCGAGGCGCTCGTCGAGGCGTGGGTCGAGCAGGTGCGCGACCCTGATCGCTTCCCGCTGCGCTACTATGACACGGACGACTGGTTTCGGCACCTGGGCATGAGCGAGGAAGTGATCGAGGAGATAAAGCGAGAGGTACGTGAAGAAGTGGTGACGGATGCCGACACACAGTGAGCTGGCGCAGTTCCCACGCGAGTTCGCTGTTGTCACACCTGCGGCGAAATGGTAGTTCCTCAAGGCCGTCGACAAGATGATGAACGACTTGCTCACAAGAACGAGCTTTCGGTCGAGCCTGCGCGTCAAAGGCGTGCAAGGACATCCCGGTATCTACGAAATGACCTGGGCAGGTGATGGACGGGCCACATTCCACTACGGTCAGGAGCAACGACCCGGCGAGTTGCACGTGGTCTGGCGCCGCATCGGAGGGAACGATATCCTCGACAATCCGTAAGCCGTTCGGTTACTCGTGTCGCGATGCCACAATGGGGTCCAGGCGCGACGCTCGGCGGGCTGGGTAGATGCCGAAGAGGAAGCCGACGGCCGCTGAGAAGAAGGCGATCAGGAGGGTGAGACGTGGTGCCACCGACCCCGCCCGCAATTATACCAAACCGTCTGGATCGTGTCGTAAATGGTCGGACTCCCCAGAGAGAATATCGTGCGGAATTGCGGCACGATCGGACAGGATTGGTATTTGGCCCGGCTTCCGCGGATCCAAATGTACGGAATGCACCAGCCGAGCCGTTGCCGCGATCCCCTCGTGGAGAGCACTGCTTCCTTCTGCTATGACCGGAGATCCTGATCGTCCCTCCCGACGCGTATTGCTGCGCTTGCTTCCGCGCTTGTGGCACGTATCTTGCCCAAATGCCGTTATTCTCGCCCACTGCGGCGCTCATGCGACCGTTGCACTGCTCGCACGTTACGCGACCATTACGAGCCTGCCGCTTGCTTCGCACGTTTGCTCGTGCGCTAGTACCTTCTTCCTACGCTCACGTGCTGTCCATCCAATTGTGAGCTATGCTCCATTTGCTCATACGCTCGCTAGTACACGCTCGCTGCGGCGAATAGCGTGACGGGCCTCACTGTGGCCTAGTCTGGCGGTTGCCTATCGCGCTACGTGTATTGTCCTCTTCCTAGCGGCCCACCGCCGAGGTAGGCGCTCGTCGCTCGGCGTACGGTGCGGTCCGCTGCCTCATGACGGTTTCTTGCGTGAAGTCGTGTTGTCCCATCGTTCGGTGCTGAAGAAGGGAAGGATCATGGGCTCGCCCACACTCGCGCGACGCGGTCGTCTGCTCCTGGCAGCCGCGCTGCTGCTCTCCCTGTTGGGGCTGGTTCCGAGGATGGCCGGGGAGCTGGCGAGTCCGGCGCTAGCGTCTGGTTCCCCGGCGTTGGGTATCCTGCCCTGGTACCCCGCGTGGGGCGCGACCCTGTCGGACCGGATGGACCTCTCGGTCAACCTGGGCAACGGTAATCCCGTCCTGCACAGCAGCGACCTCGCCATCAAGGGGGGTGGACTCGACCTGGCGATCGACCGCTGCTACAACAATCTGGCGACCACCACCGGGAGCGTCGCCCGCGGCTGGACGCTCGGCGTCGGCCAGGACGTCAACCTCAAGGTGCTGCCCGGCATCTCCGCCACCTTCACCGGGCCTGGCGGCGACCAGTTCGTCTTCAGTCTGAACGGCGACGGCAGCTACGCCAGCCCGCCCGGCGCCGACGCCACGCTCGTCAAGAACGGCGACGGCACCTTCACGCTCAAGTTCCAGGCCACCGGCATGTACGACACATTCACCAGCGCTGGAGTCCTCACCGCCTCCCATGACCAGAACGGCAACCTCATCCAGTTCCTCACCTACCCGGCGCTGCGCAACCAGCCTGTCAACGGGATCTCCCAGATCTACGACAACGAGGACCGCTACACCAAGGTCACCAGCTACAGCAACCTCGGCCGCATCGCTGGCTTCGCCGACCCCACCGGCCGGACGCTGGGGTACCTGGCCGACAACATCCCCAACTTGACTACCTTCACGGACGCGGCGGGCAAGCAGACCCTGTACGGCTACGACCACTTGCGGCGCAACTTGGTACAGATCACCGACCCGAACAACCAGGTGACCGCGCTCGGCTACGACTCGAGCAACCGCGTGACCTCGATCGCCCTCGGCTCGGGCTCCTCGGTCGCGGGGACATACACCTTCACCTACAACAGCGGCAACACGGTCGTGACTGACCCCACCAATCACCAAGCGACCTACAGCTACGACGGCCAGGGGCGGCTGACTGGGATCACCGACGCCCTGGGCAACAGCCAGGGCTGGAGCTGGACCGCCGACAACCACGTCCAGCAGTACACCGACGCCAAGGGCAAGGTGACGAACTACAGCTATGACGGCAACAACAACCTGACTCACGTGCAGTTGCCGCCAGTCTCGTTGTCTGCCGGCCCCACCATGAGCTGGCAGTACCAAGACAGCAATCACCCCTACTACCCGACCGGCGTCACCGACCCCCAGGGCAACACCACCACCTATCACTACACCCCTGCCGGCAACCCCGACGTGATCACGGACGCCCTGCCCAGCCAGAACCAGACTCAGCTCTCCTACACCCTGCGCGGCGAGGTGTACCAGGTGGTGGACGCGCGGGGGAACACCACGACCTACGACTACGACCTGTTCGGGAACCTGACCACGATCACCCCGCCCAGCCCGATGGGCGGGATCACGATCGCGAGGGCCAGCGCCACGTCGATCACGCTGACCCTGACCTACAGTCCCGCCAACGGGAGCCTGGCCAAGGGGATTGCCCTGGAGGCCTAGCATCACACGAAGCTCCCTGAATTTGGTAGACGTACAATATGGGCGGGTTGAAGCCGTTAGGCTGCTGGTTTCGCGGCAGGCGCATTTGCTCAAGGGGTGGCCGGCATAACGCGCCGGACGGTGCGTGTACGCCACCAGGCGAAGCCGGCGTTGCCGATCAGCAGTCCCGCCAGCAGAAAATATTGCGGGTGTATCGTCTGCTGGATGACAAAGCTCATCAGAGCAACCAGGATGCCGTAGGTAACCTGCTCGGGGTAGCGACTGGGCGTCGTCGGCGGGTCCGTCAGCATGAAGAAGGCGAAGAAGAGGGCCACGTTGACGTAGGGTGGACGGAACGCTTCCGCCACGCCGGCCGGATTATCGGCGTAGGAGGCGGCGGTAAAGAGCAGATAGTACGCCGCCAGGAAAGAGAGCACCAGGGGAAGCTTGTTGACCCTGCCGGCGATGAAGATGCCGGTGACGAGCAGGATCGGGAGCAACAGCACCGGCAGATCGGGGAGCGATCCCCACCAGCTCTCGGCGCTGCCGAAAACGAGGGCGACGACGAGCAGACCGAGGGCCGCCGGATTGAAGACTCCCCAACGCTGCACGCGGATCACGTGCTTGGAGCCGTTGGCCACAACGGCCCCGATAGCGACGGTGTACCAGGGCTCCACCGGGCTGAGGATCAGGCCGACAAACAGGCCGGTGAGCACGCCGCTGCTGAAGCTCCCCGGACGATCGGGCTCCATTCCCGACGCCGTGAGGTCTACCGCCATGGCCGCGGCCACGGCGATGAGGAGCTTGGGCAGCGCCAGGGCGATTCCGGCCGTGGGCAGCGCGATCGCCGCGAGCAGGACCAGAATCCACAGCATGAGGCCCTTGGGCGACCGGGCGAAGAGACGAAGCTTGCGCATCGAGTCGGGCTGAGGCTGACTCATCCCAGATAGCTCGCGAACCCCGCGGTCGGGAGTTGCTCCATAGACGCTGAGATGAGCAGCCCCTCGACGTCCTGCTCTTCCAATAGCCGGAGGCCGCGCTCGGGACCCAGGACAAAGGCGGCGGTAGAGAGCGTGTCTGCCAGCATCGCGTTCGGCGCCACTACCGTTGCGCTCACCACGTCGTTGGGCGAATGCCCAGTGCGCGGGTCGATCAGATGGGTCTCGTCGCCACGCCCGGGAGCGCGCCGCTCGTAGTCGCCGGAGGTGCAGACAGCGGCATCCGACACCAGCAGCGTGGCGATCAGCGCGCCGGCTTCGCGCGGGTGGCGGATGCCGACGCGCCATAGCCCACCGTCACTGTTCCGACCGGCGAGGTAGAGGTCGCCGCCGGCGTCGATGGAAAAGCTGCCCAAGGCGGCGAGCTCCTTCACGGCCAGGTCGATGGCCAGCCCCTTCACCACCGCGCCCAGGTCTAGGATGAGCGGCTTGGCAAGGGTCACTGTCCTCTGAGGGGCGTCAAGCTCGACATCGCGGTAGCTGACCGGCTCGCTCGTGACCACGGTGCTGGCGATGGCCTCACCGCTGAGGTAGTTGCGATTGAAGCCGCGGCGCTCGAGCGCGTAGCCGACCGTGGGGTCAAAGGCGCCGTCGGTCAGCTCGGCCACTTCCAAGGCGAAGCGAAGCGCCTCGAAGAGCAGCGGACTGACGGTGACCGGCCGCCCCGCCTGGGCGATCAGTCGCATCACCTCGCTGGTCGCGTCGAACCGGCTGCAGGTCTGCTCGACCAGGCGAAACCAGCCAAGCGCGCGCCGCGTTGCTTCGGCGATCAGCACCCCGGACGGGCTCCGGACGACTTGTAGGGTGATCACGGTATCCATGATGACCGTCGAGGAGGTATGCAACGGAAGAGGTGTTCAGGCCGCGCCCGGCCCGGCCTGTGCGAGAGCTTGCTGGGTTGCTTCTTGATAGGCCTCCGTGCTCATGGTTGCCCCCGTCACGATGTCGACATCGGTGCTCTGACGACTGACGACCTGGCCCGGTAGCATGGCGATTCTCGAGCAGGGGTATTGCATTCCGCACCGCGAGATGTTCGCGCTGGCGATGCGGCCGTTCTTTATCGTGACGGATACCTCAAGGTCGCCGTGTCGGTTCATCCCCGTGCCGGTGTAGATGCCGTCGCGGTACTGGCCGACGCTGCTCGTGGCAGCGGCGGTCGAGGACGCGATGGTCGATACAGCCATAGTCTGCGCTGCCGTTGTTTGATTGGTCGTCGAGCTAGCGGCGACGTCCGAGGCGCTCGTTCCGTTCGACGTGGGCGACGTAGCGACGGAGGCGGCAGCGACGGAGGCGGCAGCGATCGCGCGCGGCGTTGCCGCCGCGGCCAACTGCTCCGCCGCTGCTTGCGTATGCACGTAGCCGGCGGCGTAGACGGCGACTATGGCCGCGGAGCTCAAGGCGACCAGCCCGGCGCCTACCTTTCGGGCCATGGCGTGCCTCCCACGAATGCCGCGACAATCGCTCGGTCGAGCCGGGCGCTTAGCCCGAGCTTCCCCTATCTATCATCGCAGAATTCGCGGGCACAGGGATCAAGAGAGTCTAAAGAGGGGCGCTGCTTGCGCTTAGGGCAGACGCGATACGGCGCAGTGTGCTTGCGTCGCCGTGTGGTCGGGCCAGGCCGGCTGGAGGGGGGACCGAGCCGCGCGGCGGAATACGCGGGCCAACGACGATCGACGCCATCCGGCCGGTTGCTTGACGAGCCGGACCAGGCGATCGTGATCGGCCTGAGCCTGCCGCTCGCGCATTTCGTAATCGGAAAGCATCTCCAGAAGAAACAGATTCTGCATCGGCGGCTCCCTTGCTGCGCCAGACCGTTTCCGCAGCTGCCCGTGAGCAGTGAGGTCGGAGACCGTCGGCTCCACAATTCAGACTACGGGACTTTCGTCCGTGGCGCATACGAAGAAGCACGTATTCGCATGCGTAATTCCTTCGAGTGATAGGGAGCAAGCGCGCGTAGGTATACGTAGGCGGGCTGTCTGAGCGTTCGAAGCGGCTAGCGCGATTGGTGGCGATTCTCCGCCAGGAACCCTTGCTCCACTGCCCAGGCGGCCACGTGGGCGCGGGTCGTGAAGCCGAGCTTATTGAGGATGTTGGCGACGTGGGTGTCGGCCGTGCGCGGGGCGATGACCAGGCGCTCGGCGATCTGGCGGTTGGTAAGTCCTCGTGCGATGAGGACCACTACCTCCCGTTCTCGGGCTGAGAGCGTCAGCGCCGGGGGAGTTGCAGTCGATGTCGCGCCTGCCGTTGGCCGCGTTGCGCCGGCCAGCGACTGTTGCACTTGGCCGATGGCTTCCTCCAGCGTCATCCGCCGGCCTTCTGACCATGCCTTACGAAACGTCTCCTCACCCAGCAGCGAGCGGAATCGCTCGACGTTGCGATCGTGCTCCATACGGTCCGCGGGCTGCATTGCCGAGCCGATTGCGTCCAGGTGCGCTTCCGCTGCGCCGAATGTCCGCGCGGCGCGCTCCGGCTGCTCCAACAGCGCGACGCCCGCCAGCGCCGCCAGGCAGACCGCCAGATGGCGCTTCTGATGGTGACCGTCCCGGCTGTAGAGCGCGATACCTTCGCTGAACAAGGCCGTTGCCCGCCGGTGGTCGGCAAAATGCTGCGCGACATAGCCCAGGTTGTGGAACATCGTGGCCGTTTCGATTTCGTTGCCCGCGGCTTTGTAGAGGGCAAGGCTGCGCTCGTACTGCTCCTCCGCCCCCTCGTAATCGCCGGCCACGCGGGCGCGCTCGCCCATCGAGTTGAAGACCTTGGCCATGCCCATCTGGTCGTTCAGCTCCTCATAGATCGCCAGGCTCTCGGCCAGGAGGCGGCTTGTATCCAGACCCGCATTGGCACAGACGCAGGCGGTCCACACCAGTGCCGAGGCGAGTACGTCGCGCACCCCGAGCCGGCGACAGAGGGGAATACAGTCTGCGAAGTAGGCACAGGCGGCCGGATAATCACCGCGATGCTCGGCCAGCTTGCCGGCGGTGAACAGCGCCCGTGCTCGTGCCGGCGTATCACCGACGCCTGCCGCCTCCACTGTCGCCAGCGCCGCTTCGATCCGCTGGCGACCCTCGCTGAGGTAGCCGCGGCGCAGCCAGAAGTGACCGAGCGCCGCCGCGAGACGAAGGAGGTCGCCCGCGCGATCCGCACTCTCCGCGTACCAATCGAGCGCCACCCGCACGTTCTCCAGGTCGCGATCCAGGAGGTCGTACGATTCCTGTTGCCGCGGCTTCTCGCAGTCTTGTGGCACGCTCTCGGCCAGGCCGAGGAAGTAGGCCGCGTGGAGCGCTCGGACTCCTTGCAGCTCGCCGCTCTCCACCAGCCGCTCCAACGCGTACTCTCGAATGGTGTCCAGCATGTGGAAACGAGCCGTGCCATCCGGCAGGCTCACACGCTGCAGCAGGCTGTTGTCGACCAACGAGGCCACTCGTTCCAGCGCTTCACCATCGCCTTGGATGGACTCACCTGGCTGGAAACAGACGGCGGCGACCGCTTCCGGCGTGCATCCTCCCCTGAACACCGCCAGGCGCAGGAATAGCGACTGGTTGGCTGCATCGAGCAGACGATAGCTCCAGGCGATGGCGCCACGCAGCGACTGCTGACGGGGCGCGGCGTCGCCCCAGCTCACCGAGAGGAGATCAGGCCCCCGCTGCAGGCGGGCGAGCAAGGCTTGCGGCGTGAACACCTTGGTGCGCGCCGCGGCAAGCTCGATCGCCAACGGCAGACCGTCGAGCCGCCGGCAGATCGCGGCAACGGCCGCCGCGTTGTGGTCGTCCAGGGCGAAGTCGGGCTGGACGGCGCGAGATCGCTCCACAAACAGCGCGACCGCCGGGTTGGCGGCGAAGACGTCCATCGCCTCCCCGTGGTCGGGCTCGGGCAGGGCGAAGGGCGGCACTGGGTATTCGTGCTCCCAGCGCAGGCGCAGCGGCGCTCTGCTCGTCGCCAGCACCTTGAGCTTGCTGCAGGAGGAGAGCAGCTCGGCCACGTCCGGCGCCGCGCCCAGCACCTGCTCGAAATTGTCCAGGACTAGCAGCAGCTCCTCGTCCTCGATCGCCTGGCGCAGCGCTTCGAACAACGATCGTTCGCGAAGCTCCGCGATGCCGAGCGACTGGGCGATGGTGCTGACGACCAGGCTGGGATCGACGACCTGATCGAGGTTGACGAAGCAGACGCGGTGCGGCGAGGAGTCACGCAGCTCTGTGGCCACGTGCAGCGCCAATCGCGTCTTTCCGGCGCCGGCCGGGCCGGTGAGCGTGACGAGCCGCACGTGCGAGCGGAGCAGGTGGCGGCGGATCTCGTCCACGTCGTGCTGCCGCCCGATGAGCGGGGTGGGCGGCGCGGGAAGGGGCCGTAGCCGCAAAGGACCGATCGGCCGGACTTCGCGGAGCTCCTGCACCATCGGTTTCTCCGTCCCAGCGACGCCGCCGGCAGTTCGACCGTCCGCGATCCTCAGATCTCCGTCAGAGCAAGGCCCGAGGATGCGCCAGGGGGAGTTTCTGTTTCTGTCTGGACTCCCAGCCGGCCGCCTGACGACCTTTAGGATAACGCGAAATTGGAACGAAAGATCAAGGGCGTCCGGATCTCTGGGTCGTCCTTGAGCCGGCGAACCACGGTCGCGTTGGAGTTTCATTATTTGTTCCGCCGTTACCGGCGGGGTGGTGTAGGGGCTGGCCTTGTGCCTGCCCTGGTCGCCACACCAACCTCGGCTACCTATGGCTCGCCGCCGTCACGTCGCATGCCGGTAGGGAATACCGCCGGGTGGGGGGACCAGGGCAGGCACAAGGCCAGCCCCTACACCATCGCCCCCCAGGAACTCGCCGCGCCACCTGCCGAACCTCCGTCAGCGTCGGGTGGACCGTCGCATGTGATTGGCCCGAAATAGAGGAACCGTCAGAGGTTCTCCGCGCAGATTGGCTCGTCGCCGGTCCAGCGATTGAACTTGCCGGTGGGCGGGTTCGTGGTCAAGTGGGAACGCGCGCCGCGCCAGAGGTCCGCCCAGACGCGCCAGTCGGTCACCGCGCTGTCCGGGCTCTTGCGGCTGCGCACTACCCAAGAAGGGAACCAAGGGCGCCCGGTTGGCTGGCCGATGGGCTGGTAGCGTAAGTCGAAGCTCCAGCGCACGCCGTCGCTCATGTTGCGCAGGGACGCGTGCATGGTCCGCCGGTGTAAGAACAGCACGCCGCCCCGCTTGATTGGCACGGGGGTGAAGTCCGGCCCGCGAATCGAGTCGGGGATGTGCAGACCGGTGCGCGAGCTGCCCTTCTGGGCCGAGCAGTGCGCGACGAGGCCGCGCTGGTAGCTGCGCGGGACCACGCAGAGGCAGCCGTTCTCCTCCGTGGCGTCGGTGATGGGCAGCCAGACCGTGAGCATCTCCGTCTCGTCGACCTCGGGCAGGGCTACCCCCTGGTCCTGGTGCCAGTCGGTCTGCCCGACCAGCGAGCCGCGAAACTCCGGCGGCAGCAAGCGCTCGGGCGGCTTGATGCGGACATGCTGGATCGGGTTGGACAGGATCTCCGGTCCGATGAGCTGCTCCACGGCGTCCATGAGCCGGGGGCTGGAGAGCAGCCCGAACACCGCGGGGCCCAGGTGGATCGGCGTCTCTTCGGTCACGCCGCTGAAGGCGAGCGAGATGTCGAAGTGCTGGTAGGCCTTCGTGCCCATCTCACTGAGCACGTGGGCGAGCCGCTGCACGAAGGGCAGCTCAGCATAGGTGGAGGTGAGCTTGCCTTCCGCGTGCCAACGCGAGGCGAGCTCGTCCAATAAGGCCGTGTACTCGGCCATGACCGGGTCGAGGTCGCGCTGCAGATCGAGCACGTCGTCGACGACGAGATACCCCTCTTCGTTGAACCGTTCGATGTCTACCTTGGGGGTGGTCGCAATAGCCATGTGTACTGTTTCCCTCCCGAGCCTGTCTGCGCTCGTTCGTCGCTACTATAGCGCAGATCGGGCAGTTTGGCATGGGGTGTCGAAATGGACGCAGACGCGAGCCAGATGCAGGGAGACGGGATGACGTGAATGCCAGGACTTGCCTCCATCCCGGAATGACTATGATGGCGCATGCATGACTAACACTGGAGAGATCGAGCATGAAAATCGTGGCCGTCGAGACGATTCCTCTAAACATGGCTTTTCGCCCGGAGGTCAGACCCCACATGGTCCGGTCGGCGCAGGGCGCCCAGCTCACGCTCTACCGGGTCGAGTTGGCGAACGGCGCCGAGGGATATGGCGATGATACGGGAGCCCCGGTCGATCCATCGGCCTGGATTGGCCGCGACGCCGTGGAAGCCTTGCGCGCGGCGCGGCACGGTGGCATGCAGATGGCCTGCTTCGACGCCGTGGGCAAGACGCTCGGCGTGCCGGCCCACGTGCTCATGGGCCGCTCGGTGCGCCGCCGTATCCCCTTCGCCTACTGGACGATCGACCTTCCCCCAGACGTGCTCGCCCAGCAGATTCGCTACGCCGCCTCGCTCGGCTACACCAGCTACAAGTTCAAGTGCCGGCCCTGGTGGGATCCCCGCGAGCAGATCGCCGCGGCGGCCGAGGTCGCCCCCAAGGGCTTCCGACTGTGGCTGGACTTCAACGGTCACCTGCGCGAGGCTCGGCTGGCGCGGCCGGTCCTGCGGGCGCTGGCGCAGTACGACTGCGTCGGCGGGTTCGAGTCTCCGATCCCGCAGCGCGACGTCGAGGGCTACCAGATCCTGCGCCGCTCGGTGGATCGCCCGATCGTCGGCCACTTCGGCGGCGGCTGCTGTCACGTCCGCTCCGACCCCGGCTTCGATCCCGGCACGCCGGGCACGATCCAGCTCCGCGAGCAGATGTTCGATGGATTCGTCCTCGGTGGCGCCGACGTCGACCGGCTGCGCTCGCTGGCAGGGACCCTCCACGAGTTTCGTAAGCCGTTCTGGATTCAGACCGTGGGCACCGCGCTCCGCGCGGCCTGGGTGGCGCATCTGGCATCGACCTGCGACGAGGCGCTGCTCTCGCACCTGTCGGCACACGATATCTGGCTGCAGGACGTGGCGCCGGCTCCCCGGGTCACCCATGGCTGGCTGCCGGTACCCGACGCGCCCGGCCTTGGCATCGCGCCCGACCCGAACCTGATCGAGGCGTTGCGCTCCGCCCCGCCAGCCCCCGCGACCCGCCGCGTCTCGACGGTGGTGTACCCCAGCGGCAGTCGCTGGCACTTCGCCGAGGAGCTACAGCGCCAGGAGGCGTTCTACTTCGGCCACCTGCCCGGCTTCGTCCCCGGCGTCCGCCTCGACGTGCGCGAAGATGACGGTTCGAGGGACTTCGCGGATCTGTATGAGCGGTGCCGGGAAGCGCCGGTCGTGGAGTGAGCATTGAGCGCAGCTTGGGTGGATTGGCGTCTGAGGTGAAAGTGGGATAACCGAGGCGACGGAGGCGCCGGGGCCGCGATTGCGATCGGCGGCTAAGTACCGGGGGGACTGCGGTCCCTTTCATGCTCGAGGGACGTCCGCGGGACGGTGATTCCGCGTGGTTCCCGCGCAACACGTTCGAGATGACTCCTTGGGAGGGCAACCGTGCAACGACTGCGGCCTTTGATGTTCGTGTTTCCACCGTTCGATATTCTCGAGGATGAGCGCGTCCAGAACGAGCTGCTCGCCGGTGGCGTGTGCGATCTCCTGTTCACCTGGGGGATGTTGTACGACGAGCGACTCGACGAGACGGACGCTCGGCTGCTCCTGAACAGAGCGTCCCATGGTCGCTTCGTCGATCGGTTCTTCGCGGCGTCGCCGGGGGGGCGCTGTGTGGCCCCGCCATTTGCCGCGACGCCCGAGCTCTATGAGGGACTGGGCGCGACCCCGCCGGAGCTCGCGCCGGGCCTGGAAGGGAAGGCCGAGCGGCTCGCCGCCTTGATCGAGCAGCTCTCGTCGAGAGGCATGCGCGTCTACTATTTTGGCTACATCGGCGCCGGCCCGGACGGTCCCGCGACCTGGGCGTCCGAAGAGGCGAAGCGCGCCCACAGCTGGGACTACGTCGCCGCGCGCTATCGGGACTATTGCGTCCACTATCCCACTGTCGCCGGCTTCGTCACCGATGGCCCCGGCTTCGGCTACGAGATCACGCCAGGATTCGGACACGGCGGCCAGCTCTTCGCGCCGCTCCCCATCGACCTCGCGCACCAGGAGATCGCCAGGAGCCTGGGGGTAGATTTCGCTGCCATCCAAGGGGCATCGGACCGAATTCGGGGGCTTATCCACGGGCTGACCCCGGCCCAGGTCGACCTTTTCCTGGACGCCGAGCAAGGTGTGTTCGATGCCGTCGACCTGCTGCTGGAGGATCCGGGCGTGTTTGACGTGTTGCGGTTCAAGACGGCGGTGATCGACCACCAGATCGGCGCGCACCACCGCACCATCAAAGCGATCGATCCCCGCCTGGAGTACGGCATCTGTCCGCGACTCCCCTGCTTCGCGACCATTCAGGGGGTCAACTTTCGCCGCCTGAGCCGGATCAGCGATTTCCTGCAATCGAAGCACTATCTCTGGATGCACGGCTTCGACGGCTTCAAGGGGACGCTCTCCCGCTACGCCCAGACGCTGCGGGAGTGGAATCCGGCACTCGATGACGTCCGAATCGAGGCGCTCGCCTGCCGGCTGCTCGGCGTCCGGCTGCCAGGTGGCTACCGAATCGCCGACTTCGAGCGGCCGGCTCCCAAGGCCTTCTTCGACGAGATCGTCTACCGCGAGTCGCGCAAGATGCTCTTTCGTGTCGGCGATCCCGAGAAAATCTCGCCCTTCGTCGGCCTGGAGCACGAGGGGAGCTGGTTGAACGCCGAGGAGCTGCGCCATCTCCTCCAGGCGATGGTCGACGCCGGTCTGACCAGGTTCACCTACTACGTTCTGAACACCATCTCCGACGACGTCTGGAACGTGATGACCGAGTTCACGGCCGAGTAGGTCCTGCTATTTTGGATGTGTTGATGCCTTGCTCGCACGACGCAGAAGCTGCGATCAGGCGGCCAATGACGGTCGTCGCCGGATGCGACCACGGCACCTTGCCGCGCTATTGCTGCGATGTCCTATTGTTACCGCGTGTTAATGGGCGGTGCGCATGGCTTAGCTCGGCGGACGGTCTCGTACCGGGAAAGTGAAGGGGAGACGATCGTGGAGTACGCTAACTTCGGCACGGCCGGAATCAAGGTGTCGCGATTGGCGCTGGGCCTCGGCCTGCGTGGTCAGAGCGACGAAGCGGCGGCAGAGCAACTGATCCATGCCGCTCTTGAGAGCGGCATCAACCTTTTCGACTGCGCCAACGTCTACGGGTTGATGGACGACCGGACCTACGCCGGCCGGTCGGAGGTGATTTTGGGCCGCGCCATCAAGCGGCGGCGCGATGAGGTCGTGATCACCTCCAAGGTCTGCAGCGCAGTCGGCAATGGCCCCAACGATGCCGGCGGCTCGCGCTACCACATCATGCGCGAGGTGGAGCGGTCCTTACAACGCCTTGCGACCGACCGGATCGACGTCTACCTCCTCCACGCGTTTGATGCTTCCACCCCGTTGGAGGAGCAACTGCGGGCACTGGACGACCTCGTGCATCAGGGCAAGATTCGCTATGTGGGAGTCTGCAACTATGCCGCCTGGCAGGTCTGCCGGGCCTTGTGGGTGCAAGAGCGCATCCAGGCGGCGCCACTGATCACGGTGCAGAATCCCTACAGCCTCCTGAACCGGGACCTGGAGCGGGAGATGTTCCCGCTCACCCGCGCGCTCGGCGTCGGGCTCATGGCCTACGCGCCGCTGGGAACCGGTCTGCTCAGCGGCGCCTACCGCCCCGGCGTGGCGCCGCCGCCGGACACCCTTTGGGGCGGCAGGCGGCGGACCCAGTATGAGCAGACGCTGCGCGGTACGGCCGCCGAGGTCGCCACCGCGGTTCAGCAGGTGGCCGAGCGCCATGGTGCGACGATCGCCCAGGTCGCCTTGCGTTGGGTGCTTTCCCACCCCGAGGTGACGACAGCAATCTCCGGAGCCGATACCGCGGCCCAGATCAAGGAGAACGCCGGCGCCCTGGACGTCGAGATTCCCCCGGCCGACCTGGCCCAGCTCAGCCAGGTCTCGGCCGGTCTTGACTTGGTCCTAGATTGACGGAGCAGACCCCACGGCGGCGCGCCGCCGCCCGCGCGGACGAAAAGCCCCTCTCCATCCAGCTTGCTGGGGAGGGGTTGGGGTGGGGCATTTTCAGAGCAGGGGAGGGACGAGACTGTGCTGAATGTCATCTGTATCTGCGCGGACACCTTCCGCGCCGACATGATCGGGCCGGGGAAGAAGCTCAGCTTCGTCCAGACGCCCAACCTCGATCAGCTCATGCGCGAAAGCGTCGTCTTCGACAGCGCCTACGGGGAGGCCCAACCGACCATCGAGATGCGCCTGGCGCTCTTCACGGGCCAGCGTACCTTCCCCTACCGGCGCAACCCCGGCAACCGCGGCCTAGCCGGGCCGAGTTTGGGTTGGCACCGCATACCCGACGCGTACCTGACACTGGCCGATATCCTCTTCGACGCCGGCTACGTTACCGGGTTGGTCGCCGACGTCTTCCACATGTTCAAGCCGAACATGAACTTCACTCGCGGCTTCATGCACTGGGATTTCATCCGCGGTCAGGAGGTCGACCCGCTGCACGTCGGACCCTTGCGCAGCGTCGACCTGCGACCGCACGTCCCCGACGGGGAGGAGGACGATCCTCGCCATTCCGTGCTGCGACACTACCTGCTCAATGTGCAGGACCGCCGCACCGAGCTCGACTACTTCACACCGCGCCTGGTGCAGGGAGCGATCCGTTTCCTGGAAGATAACTATCGTCGCCCGCCTTTCTTCCTGTGGATCGATAGCTTCGCGCCGCACGAATTCTGGGACCCGCCCACCTACTTCGCCGACCGCTATTACGCCAACCCGGCAGCCAAGGAGTTCATCCTGCCCCAGATCGGTCAGGATCGCCACGGCCAGACCAAGAAGTCCGCCGCCGATATCGAGCGGACCAAGGCGCTCTACTACGGCTACGTCAGCTTCGTGGACAAGTGGCTCGGCGTGCTCCTGAATACGCTGGACGACATGCGCCTCTGGGACGATACGGTCGTCATGTTCCTCAGCGACCACGGCACCGAGCTGATGGAGAACGGCATCTTCAGCAAGAACCTGCACGGGCCGCGCCGCTACAATCAGCAAATCAACTGGTTGATCCGCATGCCCGGCAAGGCCCACGCCGGCCGGCACGTTGCTCCGTATGTCCTGAGCCACGACATTCCGGCGACCATCCTCGACCTCGTCGGGGTCGAATCGCCGGAGCCGCTGGAGGGGCACAGCGCCTGGCCGCTGGTCACCGGAGCGGCCGCCGATCTGCATGGCGACGCGATAATCAGCGCCTGGACGGAGCGTGCCTGTGTGCGCGACCGGGAGTGGTGTTACATCATCGACACGGTGCGTCCGGAGGCTCAGGCGCTGCTCTTCCACAGCGCCGCCGACCCCGACGAGACGCGGGACGTGGCGGCGGAGCACCCCGATATCGTGCGCGACCGACGCCGCCGGTTGGAAGCGTTCCTCGGTGGCCCATTGCCATTTACCTATATCCACCAGCCCGGCGAGCGCAATGTCCCCACGCTCGCTCGCCACCTGGAGATCCGCCGCCGGCTGGGGATGCCATCGTGAGCTACGCCTAATACGGCTTAGAGAAGGGAAGGAAGCTGACGGTGGAATTGCCGGGGCCGCGATTGCAGGGCCCACTGCGTGGGCGCCCCCGGCCAACGGACCGGGGGACCGCGGTCCCGTTCACTTGGCGAGGGTCGTCCGCGGGACGGGGTCTACCGCGGTGGGCGGCCAAGCGAGCAAACTCGAACTGCTCGTGTGCTGTGCGAAGCGGCGGTCATGCCTTAAGATGGGCGAGGCATTGCAGCAGTGTCGGGACGGCGATTGGGCCGAGCCATGACCACAGTGGGGCAACGACGATGACATATCCTCTTGACACGGCCGGTGACGAGCGGGCTGAAGCCACGTGCCTGTGTATCGGCATTACCGGCGGGTCGGGATCAGGCAAGACGACATTCACCAGCCTGCTGGAGCAACGCCTGGCCGATCTGAGTCCGGCCATCTTGCACCAGGACCGCTACTTCCGCGACTGGCTGGACGTGCCGGAGGCCGAGCGCGAGGCGCGGCGCACGGCCAACCATCCCGACGCGCTGGCCTGGCCGGCCTTCCTGGCGCATTTCGCGGCGCTGCGGCGGGGAGAAGCGGTACAGGAGCCGGCACCGGGGACGCGGGCGAATGTGCGGAGCCAGGGCACGGCTACCGTCGGACCATCAGCGGTACTGGTCGTGGAGGGTCTGTTCGCCTTGTGGCACCCGTCGCTGCGCGAGCAACTGGATCTTCGAATCTACATGGACGCTCCGGACGACGAGCGCGCCCTCCGGCGAATGCTCCGCGACGTGGATCGCGGCGGGAATCTCGATCGCGCCGCGGCCTGGTACCGGCGCGACGTGCTCCCGAACTTCTCTCAGTACACCGGGGCGTCGCGCCAGTTCGCGCACCTTATCATCCCCTGGCTGGACCACAATGGGATGGCAGTCTCGGTGGTCGTCGATTGGGTCAGGGGGGAGTTGGCACGGCGATCGGCGGCAGCAATGGATGAGCGATGATCGGCGGAGCGGTTACTCGTTTCCCTTGGGATGCCCCGTCGATACGTCCACGATCACGACGAAGTCGTTACCGATGGCGATCTGAACACGAGCGCGCCGGTCAATCTCCCATTGCCACTGGCGGAGCCGCGTGCCCCTAAAGGTACAGCACGCCAAGTCGCCCTTCAGGGGCGTATAGCGCCCGCCGATAGGCTCGATTGGCGTGCTGGCGACGTGATCCCAACAGCGAATCGCGGCATCGAGCCGGCTTTGCAGAAGCCGCTGCCAATCGGCCACGACATGCCGGCTAGCGCCCAGCACGCGGAAGGGGATCCTCGGTGACGGTTTCGGGACAGGCTCACCTTCTCGCCCCATCAGCGAGACGGCCGTGGAATCTCCATGTGATCTTCGTCCTGAGAAAGTGCGCGCTCAGTACGGCGTTGCATATCCCACGCTGCCAGTCCGGTTGCCTCCCAGGCGTACAGCGTCTCGGCCAGCCGGCTGAGCTTATCACTGTGCAAAGCGGCTGCGCCTACCTCGCGGAGCTCACGGAGACACGCCGCCCGGTCCCCTGTGCTCAGAAATGACAGCCATGGTAGGGCGGTCTGAACCGCGCTGCCATCTCCGTCAGCCAGTGCGAAGTACGCCCGCAGAACTGTCTGCAGCGCTTCACTCTGCCGGCGAGTCATGATGACCAGATCCTCGCCGTCCCGCCTTCGGAGTACTATCTCCCCGTCAGCTAATTCGGGCAAGACTTGGCCGGAATGCTGCAGGAACTCCGATAAGGTCCGCTCGCGAACTGCCATCACACCCCCGCTCATGAATTCGAAGCAGCCACTTCCACTCGCCAAGGCTACCTCATAACTACCGTTGAAGTTGCACATCATTGGGTAGTTGACCAGGCGCGTTATCCGGGGCGATTACACGCCGTATTGCTCCACGACTGGCGAGGCTGGCTGGTGCGGGGATTGGCCCCCCGGCCCCCCAATGCTAACGCTGCTGGCCATAGGCGGGATTGGGCTGGTGAAGGGAGCAGGGCGTATGGCCAGCAGCGTTAGCATTGGGGGGCCGGGGGGCCAATCCCCGCACCAGCCAGCCTCGCCAACTGCGTCACGAACCGGCCGCCTCGCTCACCGCTGCGACGATTCGCGCCATGTCCTCCGAGCGGACCTGCTGGTGGCATGGCAGAAATACGGTCCCGGTGTACTGATCGGGTCCGGTTTCGATGCCGGCTTGTCGCAAGCCGGTGATAGTGGCGAACTGGCGCGGCGTGCGCAGCAAGTAAAGTGACGGCGCCACGCCGCGTGGCAACCGCAGCGCGCTCTCCAGGCCAACTTCACGCACGGCGGCATCCAGCGTGTGCCAGCGCTCCCGACGCGCCGCAGCGATCTCCTGCCATCGCGGCAGCCAGCCGGCCAAGGCGCGCTCCGCCTCCTGGACGGCCGGTTCAGATGAGCTTTCTCTAGAGGAGAGACCGATAGCCAGCCCGCCCTGCCGGATGGGGAAGAACTTGGGCAGACTGAACAACGCGAAGTCGCCTACCGTCCCCATACGTCTGCCGACGGCGTCTACGCTGGCGAAGGCGTGGGCGGCGTCCTCGATCAGCGGCAGCCCGCGGGCGCGGCAGTAGTCCTTCAGGCTAGGCAGCCGCGGGTTGGGGACGCCCCAATCGTGGATGACCAGCACGGCCGCGGTGCGCGATCCGGGCCCGTGGGCGAAGCGACAGAATTTGCTTACCGTGGCCGTCACGCATGGGCTGATGGCCAGGTAACGGGCGCAGGTGGTGGTGTCGATCCAGACTTCGTCGCTCGCCTGGAGCCGCAGGTAGGTCAGAATCCGGGCGAGCGCGTCGCGGCCGCTGGCGGTAACCTGACAAGGGCGACCGAACGCTGCACGCAGCGCTAGTTGCAACCCCTCGGACGGTAGTGCCGGGCCCGCCGGCTCGGACGGAGAGGGGACGAGCCGAAGGGGATAACCATCCGCCATTTGTGATCAGCCATCAGCGACCGATCGCTGTTAGCTGACGGCTGATCGCTGACTGCTCGTTGATGAAGTCCGCCGTCCCGCTGATGCCGGCGCGGATGTCGGCTTCGCTGGCAGCGAGGGAAACCCGAGCCCAGCCCCGTGTGACGTTGCCGAACGTCTCCCCAGGGGCGAGCGCGACCTTGTGCCGGCGCAGGAGGGATTTGCAGAAAGCCATGTCGTCGCTGCCGGCGGCCGAGACGTCGATCATCAGATAGAAGGCGCCGTGCGGGTAGGAGAAGGCTGCGCCGTGTTCGGTCAACAGCGAGGCCGCCAGGTCGCGGCGGCGACGATAGGCATCGCGCATGGTGGCGACGCAATCTTGCGGTCCGCTCAGCGCCGCCTCCGCCGCCTTCTGGGCGATAGCTGAGGCGCAGGCCACGTAGCCTTCCTGCACCTTGTTGCAGTTGGCCACGATCTCCTCGGAGGCGACCAGATACCCCAATCGCCAGCCGGTCATGGCGTAGGTCTTGGAGAAGCTGAACAGGCTGATTACCCGAGGCTCGGAGCTGAGCGTGTACGGGCTGACGTGCCTGCCTTCGAAGATGATCTCCTCGTACACCTCGTCGCTGACCAGGTAGAGGTTGTGGCGCTGCACGAACTCGACCAGCGCTTGCATCGTCTCCTGCGTGAAGACGCCGCCGGTCGGGTTGCCCGGGCTGTTGATCATCAGCACTTTGGTCCGTGGCGTGAGGAGCGCCTCCAGCCGGTCGATATCGGGCTGGAAACCGTGGTGGGGCTCGAGCGGGTAGCGCACCGGCACGGCGCGGGCCCCGGTGGTCATCATCACGTAGTTGGGCCAGCTTGGGTCCGGTACCAGCACCTCGTCGCCGGGATCGCAGAGCGCCCGTATGACCACGGCCAAGCCGCTGGTCGAGCCGGCGGTGACGACGATCTGGTTTGGGTTCGCCTGGATGCCGTTGCGTTCGGCGAGCTTTCGCGACAGCGCCTCGCGCAAGGAAAGGAAGCCGGTGGTCGCGGTGTAGCGGGTCCAGCCGTCCTGCATGGCGCGCTGCGCCGCCTGGCAGATGTGCTCCGGCGTATTGAAGTCGGGGTCGCCGATCTCCAGATGGATCGCGCCGGGCATTCCCAACGCCATCACCTGCATCTCGCGGATGCCCGACGAAGGGATAGCGCGAATGTCTGCTGAGATCGGCTGCACGACTACCTCCTTTAGTTCACCCAGCCCGACTATACCCCGCTGGCCAGGATAATGGCTTCGCAGATCTCGCGAATCGATTTGCGCGAGTTCATGGCCATGCGCTGAATCTTCTGGTAGGCCTCCGGCTCCGTACACTTGTCGCGGGCCATGATCAGCCCCTTGGCACGGTCCAGCACCTTGCGCGTTTCCAGATCGCCGCGGAGCTTCTCGGTCTCCTGCTCCAGCCGGTGCAAGTCCTGCGCGCGCGCCACCGCCACCTCGATGGCCGGACGCAGCTCCGACTCCTTGAAGGGCTTGACCAGATAGCCGACGGCCCCGGCGTCCTTGGCGCCTTCGACGAGCTCGCTCTCGCTGTAGGCGGTGAGGAACAGCACCGGCGCGATGCCCTCCTCACGGAGCTGCCTGGCCGCGCTGACGCCGTCGATGCCGGGCGGCATCTTCATATCCATGAGCACCAGATCGGGCTTGGTGTCGCGCGCCAGGCGCACCGCCTCGCGGCCGTCCGTGGCCTCGCCCACCACGTCGTAGCCGAGCGTGGTCAGCATCTCCTTCAAGTCCATGCGGATGAGCGACTCATCGTCGGCGATGAGGATTCGTGCTGTCATCGACCGTCCTCGCAATCCTGCGCTACCCAGCGATGTGGCGAGTGCACGGCATCGGCAGTAGGCCAGGGCGCTCTGACCTAGGCTCGCCAGTGGGGCACTGTCTCGTATTCAACCCCACAGACCGCCTGACTATACCACAGGAGGGACAAGCCACGGAGCGCGGGCGTCCCGCCCGCCCCGGTCGGCTACGGTGCCTAACCATGGGTTTCCTCACGCAGGGGCGTCGGGGACCGGATCGCCGGGGCGGGCGGGACGCCCGCGCTCCGTGGTCCGTCCATGCGGCACTATGCTCGTCCCACCTTGGACACTCGGTAGCGCAGCCAGATGAGCAGGGACCGCAGCGCCGCGTCGCAGATGCTGGAGAAGTAGACGCCGGGCAGGCCGAAGCCGAGCGCGATACCCACCAGCCAGCCGACAGGCAGGCGGACCAGCCACATCCCAATCACGGCGGCGTACATGGGGAAGCGAGTGTCGCCGGAGCCGCGAAGGCTGCCCGCCAGCGCGTTGGAGATGCCGAAGAAGGGTTGCGACAGGGCCATCACTTTGAGCGCGGTGACTCCGATGTCCACAATGGTGCTATCGGTCGTAAAAATCAGCATGATCTGGCGGCCAAAGAAGCCGAGGAGCGCCCCGGCCAGCGACATCCAGATCACGGCCGCGACCGTGGCGTAGCTCGTGCTCCGGCGAGCCTGATTCAGCAGACCGGCGCCGATGCTCTGCCCGGTGACGGTGGTAGCCGCAACCGCGAAGCCCATAGCGGGCAAGAAGGAGATGGAGACCGCGTTGAAGGTGATCCGCTGCGCCGCGTAGACGGCGGTGCCGAGCCCGATGACCATGAAGCCGTAGATCAGGAAGCCACCGGAGATGACCACCTGCTCGCCCATCGCCGGTAGGCCGATGGCCAGCACGCGGCGCATCCGCTGCCAGTGCGGTTGCCAATCGCCTTTGCCCGTCACGTCCACCGGCCGCCGGCCCCTCAGGAGAATGATAAGGAGAGCCAGGCAGCCTACGGCGCGAGCCACCGCGGCGCCCCAGGCGGAGCCGGCGACGCCGATGGTCGGCAGCCCGAAATGGCCGAAGATGAGGCCGTAGGCGAGGAGACCGTTGATGATGTTGATCCCGCCGGTGACCAGCATGGGGCTGCGCGTGTCGCCCGCGCCACGCAGCGCCGCGGCGGCCACCAGCATGGTGACGAAGAAGACGGACATCTGGGCGGAGATGCGCAGGTAGATCGCCCCGAGCCGGACCACCTCCGGCTGCGGCCCCAGCGTCGCCACGATCGATTCGGCGCCATAGGAAACCAGGACGGCAATTACCGCCGAAACAGCGACACCGAGGAGCAGCGATTGCTTGGTGATCAGGCGCGCCCGTAGACGGTCTCGCGCTCCTGTTGCCTGGGCGACGAGCACGGTCGTGCCCGTGGACACGGCCGTGAACGCCGCGATCGCCAGCCACATGAGCTGGGTCGCCGTGCCGACGCCGGCGATAGCGTCGGCGCCAAGCCGTGAAACCAAGCCCAGGTCGACGACGCCAAGGGCCGTCTGGAAGGTGTTCTCCAGGATCACCGGCCAGGCCAGCCGGTTGACCAGCCGCCGGATGTCGCCGTTGCTGAGCACCTTGCCCCCGGATGGCAAAGCGCTCCTCTCTTGTTCCCTGCCGATAGCTGATAGCTGACCGCTGATGGCTAGAACAGGGAGAGCTGCTGAGGGGCGTCCTCAGTCTTGTCTGCCGGAGGCGCCTGCTCCTTGCGTTCCCTGGCTTCATCGATGAAGCGTGGCAGCTTCTTGAAGTCTTCTTCCAGCGTGGTGCGCAGCTTCTGCTGGTGCAGCGCGGCGGCCGGGTGGTACAGCGCCACCACCGTGCGCCCATCGACGACGCGGGCGCTCCCGTGAATACGGGAGATCATCTCACCTTGGAAGAACTTGGCCATGGAATGACGGCCCAGGGTGACGACGACCAGGGGGCTGATTGCCGCGATCTGCTCCTCGAGATAGGGGGCGCAGGCGGCGATTTCCTCCGCGGCCGGATCCCGATTCTCCGGCGGACGGCACTTGACAACGTTCGTGATGAAGACCTTGTCGCGCCGCAGCTCGATGCTGGCGAGCAGCTCGTCCAGGAATTTGCCGGCAGGCCCGACGAACGGGCGGCCCTGCTGGTTCTCGTGCCAGCCGGGCGCCTCACCGATGAACATCAGCTCCGCGTCGTGCGGCCCTTCACCCGGCACGGCCTTGAGCCGCGTCGCGGCGAGATCGCACTTGGGGCAGCGCCGGATGACCTCGTCGAGCCGCTGGAGCTGGGGGAGAACGGTCGGCATCAGACCGCCGCGGGTTCCCGCGCCAGATAGCGGTCGAGGTGCATGCGCGACAGCAGCGTTTTCATCGCCTCGGCTTGCTTCGCGTCCAGCTCGATGAGCGGCAAGCGGGGCCTGCCGACGGCGAAGCCGGCGGAGTTCAGCGCCGACTTCAGCGGGATCGGGCTGGTGGTCTGGAACAGCGCCTTCACTAGCGGGATCAGCTCCCGATGGATCGCGCTGGCGCTTTCCTGGTTGCCGCCCACCGCCAGGCGAATCATCTCGGCGATGCGCTCACCGACGAGGTGGCTGGCGACGCTGACCACACCGTAGCCGCCGATGGCCAGGATCGGCAGCGTATCCTGGTCGTTGCCGCTGTAGACCAGGAAACCACGTGGCGCGCGGCTGATGATCTCCCCGATCTGCTCCAGGTTGCCGCTGGCTTCCTTGACGCCGACGATGTTCTCGACCGCCGACAGCCGGACCACCGTCTCGCTGGTCATGTTGAGGACGGTACGACTCGGCACGTTGTAGAGGATGCAAGGCAGGTGCGTCGAGCCGGCGATGGCCTTGAAGTGCTGGTAGAGGCCCTCCTGAGGGGGCTTATTGTAGTAGGGAACGACGAGCAGCACGCCGTCGGCCCCGACCTCCTCGGCCTGATGCGTCAGCTCGATGCTTTCCGCGGTGCTGTAGTTCCCGGTGCCGGCAATCACGTTGCCGGTGCTGCCCAACCCGGCCTTGATCTCCGAAAATAGGCGGACCTTCTCCTCGGTGCTGAGCACGGGCGATTCGCCGGTCGTCCCCGACACCACCACGCTGTCGGAGCCGGAGGCGATCAGCCCCTTGGCCAGCCTCACTGCCTGCCCATAGTCCACCTGGCCATTCTCCGAGAACGGCGTTGCCATCGCGGTAATCAGCCGGCCAAAGCTCGCCATGTTGCCGTTCCTTCCCAGTGGGGTGCGCCTGCCCCGTCCACGGCGCCAGCCCCAGCAATTGCACCGCCTATTGTGGCGCCTTGCGCGCCAGTTTGCCAGTCCCGACCAAGGCTACGTCGCGCGACGGAATATGTCGATGTAATGCTCCGTGACCACGTCGTCCGGCAGCAGTCGCAGGAGCCAGGGAGCCGCGGCGATGGCCACAGTCCAATCGAGCGCGGCGTCGGTAGGGATATCCAAAAGAGGACCGATCACTGGGAGGAAGATGCTGCCCACCGTCGTGGCGACATCTGGGACCAGCAGCGCCAGGAGCAGCACGACGCATGCCCACAGAAACAGGCTCTTGCGCAAGAAAGGCACGCGGCGGTCTCCGAGGACGGCCCGTACGAGCTGGATCGTCTTCCGGAAATGCAGGAACATCGACAGGCGGGAGAGGCGAGCAGGGCGTTGCAGGATCGGCGCCTCCGGCGCCGTGCCCCGAAACACCGGCCCAGATGCGTCACGATGGATCGCCGGCATGCTAGTCAACCTCTCCCCCTACCCCTCCCCTACGAAGGGAGGGGAGCTTGAACGGGAATGATCGTCCCCTACCATTGCAGACACCACTGGCGCCACCCGGAAGAGCATCCAGCCTGTCCGTTGAGGCTCCCCTCCCTTCGTAGGGGAGGGGTAGGGGGAGAGGTTCCATACCCATAATTTACCGCATGGCGAGTGGCCCCACGATCGCGTAGTTGCTCCCGGCTTGTCCGGCGGGTCCAGAAGTGGCAAGCCGTGCTCCGGAGGCGGCGTCGTAAAGCCCGACCTGTAGTGTGTAGCCGCCCGGAGGCGCGCTATTGGCGACGGTGAGCAGGTGGGCGTCGGCTACGATCTGGCCCGGCAGCCAGCTCGTGGTCGGCCAGCGATTGCCGGCCGGCGGGCCGTCGTGCTGCCCGATCTGTTGCCCGTCGGGTGACAACAAGTGGGTAAACACCGTGTAGCCCACGTCCGCCGTCGACAGGGCTCGCCAGTAGAGGGTGACGTGGAGGGTTCCACCGGGGGCGACGGGCTCGGGCGTCACGTCGTAGCCGATGAGCTCGGCTAGCGAGCCGAGGCGGACGGCCATGGGGTGTTGGGGAGACGGTGCGGCGAATTCGCGCGCCAGCGCTGCGACATGGATCGTGCTAAGGGCGATTGGTGCGGTCCCGGGCACAGTGGCCTGCACCGCAACGGCTCCTTCCGAGGCGCGCGCTGCGATGAGCAGCACGTGGCGGATCGCCAGGACACTGCCCGGCGCGAGTCGCTCCAGCAAGCTGCCTGCCGGCAACGGCTCGCTGTCGATCCCGGCGTCACCGATCTCGATCTTCGGATCGGCTATGGCGCCTGGCCCGGTCTTGAGCACGTACATCGTCACGGTCACGCTATCGCCTTGGCGCACGTCGGCAGCGGAGATCGTATTGCCGATCAGTGCTAGACCAGGGGCCAGTACGACGGGTTTCCGCGCCCCAGGTACGGCCGCGGCGTCGCTCGCGGGGGTAGGCGCCGGGGTAACCTGTCCGGCGACCAGGCCGCCGTCGCCAGCGACGTCGGCGCCCGGCGCCTGGAAGGGCAGCGGCGCGCCGGAGGCCACATCGTACCAGCTGGTGCTGACGGTTAATGGCACGGGCGGCGTGCCCGGCGGCAGCGTCACCTGCTCCACGGTGAGCACATCGTCGCCCGGTTGCCAATCGTCGCCGAAATACCCCTGTCCGTCCTCCTGGGCCCATCGGTAACCGGTGGAGTCGAGCAGGTGAACGAACAGGCTGAGGCGATCCGTCGGACGCCTCAGGACACGCCAGCGTATCGACACCCGCACGACGTTGCCGGCGCCAGGATCCTGGGTAACCGTCACACCCTCGAGCACGACATCCTGACCGAAGGCCACATCCAGCGGCTTCATCAGCGGCGGGAGCCGCGCTGGTCCGGGCAGGCTGTACCAGCGGAACTTGACGCCGCCGTCGCGGTCGCGAGGCATGTCGGTAGTGGCATGGGTCAATGCCGCGCCGGCTTCCGGCAGCGGTTGGAAGCCATGGGCAAAGGCATAGATGGTGGGTTGGCTGCCCGCGCGCACCGGCAAGCTTCGAGCGGCATCGAACCAGGTGATGTGTGGCGCGGCCCGCGGCGCCAGGAAGCGGATGGTCGGGTGCCGATAGTACTCGGTGGCGACGTAGAGCCGGCTCGTTTCAGGCGCCTGCTCCAGCTTCTGAGCCAGGTCGGCAACGTCGCCGTGCAGCCAATAGTAGGTTTGCGGGTTCGGCGCCCAGATCACGAAGTAGCTGTACCCGGTGATTGCCGCTTCAAAAAGGATGAGCGCCACCGCCGGCACGGCGGCCAGCCGTGACAGGGCCGGCCGGCGCCGCGTCGCCCACTGCCAGGCGACCAGCAGCCCGAGCGCCGGGAATGTACACACTGCCGGCGCCGTCGCCAGCGTGTGCAGCGTTTCCGGCGGATCAGTGGTCACAAAGCCGGGGATGATCATGACGGCGAACCAGATCAGGAGCAGGGGCTGTCTCTTATACACATCTCCGAGCCCACGAGACAGGCAGAAATCT
>CALBSQ010000201.1 GCA_937967325.1 uncultured Chloroflexota bacterium | reverse complement strand
CGGCGAAGCTCAGGCCGGTCCCGGCGATCTTCGGGCCGATCTTGCCTTCGGCGTTACTGCCGTGGCATGCAATGCAACCGACCGACATGAATAGCGCGTGACCAGCCGCCGGGTCGCCGGACGCCGTGGAGGAGCCAGTCGCCGCCGTTGCCGCGACGCCAACACTACTCGCCGTCGTCGAAGGACTCGATGCGCTCGCTTGGCCGGCGGAGCTCGACGGCGCCGCGCTCGACGCCGTACCGGCCGCGCTGCTCGCAGGCGTACCGTTCGCCGCGCTGCTAGCCGCGACGGTGGATGCCGGCGCGCCGGCTGCGCTCGACGAAACACTACTCGCGGCTGCCGGGCTACTCCCGGTAGTGTTGGATCCGCCGCAGGCTGCTACGACGACCATGGCGGCAGTGAGGACGAGCAGCACGGTCCGGCGTGCCGATCGCTGGGGGGAAGCAAGGCGCAACGGGGGTTCCTTTCCGGCTTGACGCTTCAGGTGGTCGGCACACTTGGCCGGAACACTTCCAGGCAGGAGATCATGCGGCGGACGCCCACGGCGCCCGCGATGCCCTCCGTGAGTCAGGTGGCCAGCGCTTCGAGGTCGGGACTTTCCACCTCCAGAATCAGGTCGTAGGGACCAGTGCAGGCGTGGACCGCCGTGATCTTGGAATCGGCCAGCTCCATCTGGTCCAGCTCGTCCTTCAGGTCGCGCAAGCGCGCCGGCTCCGCCTCAATCAGCACGAATGCTTTGATGCCCGCCGCCATTCAGGGAACCCTCCTGCTCCATCGTGGTCTCCACCGGAGACCGGCTGCTATCCTCAGGTGAAGGTGCAACGTGGCCGGCTGGCGCGATCGGGGTCGGCCAGCAGTCGGTATACCGTCTCCACCGCGTCGCGCAAGGGCAGGAGTGCCTTCGCTACCTGCATGTCACGATCGGTGGAGAGCGGGTGCCAGTACACGCCGTTCAGATCGACGGTCAGCTCCGGCACGAGGTCGTCTAGCGACAGCTCGAGGCCTTCTTTGGAGAATCCCCGCCTGGCGAGCGGGCGCACGAAGTGATCTTCCGGCCGGATGCCGAGTTCACCGAGATAGGCCCGCAAAGCGTCCAGGTGGGCCGTGTTGGCCGGGGTCTCGGTCGTGCCGATGCGCACGCGATAGCCGCGATCCAGCAGCATCCGGATGCCGGCAACCGTGCGGGCCCACGTGCCGCGACCGCGATACGGGTCATGTGTGCTGGGATCGGGGCCGTCCAGGCTGACCTGCACGATCAGGTTATCGTTGCGGATCGCGTCGAGCTGGTCCAGGCGCTTGTGATGCAGCAGCGTGGCGTTGGTCAGCACGGTGGTGGGCAGGCGCGAGGAACAGTAGGCGAGCGTCTCGTAGATGTCCGGCAGGAGGAATGGCTCGCCACCGGTCAGGAAGATGTGCTCGAAGTCGAGGCTGGCCGCCTCGTCCACGAGCTGTTGGATCAGGGGACGCGGCAGCGCCCGACGGGGGACGTTCGGCCCAGAGCGGGCGACGCAGTATCTGCAAGTAAGATTGCAGTCGTAGTTGGTGTAGACCCACAACTTCCAGGCGACGGCCGGCGGCGCCAAGGCGCTGGGCCGTTCCTCTACAGCGAGGGTCATTCATCCTCCCATCCCGGCGCGGGCCAACCTCGCGTCGCGGTGGCAGTGTCACCGGTAGCTCTTACGGAGAGGTTACGCCCTACCGGAAGCACGCCCGCGCTTCCGGCATTATACAGGGTTCGCTTGCCGCTGCCTGCCCCGGCGCTACCCGGCGGTCTGCGGCTCGAAGGCGTTGGTAAGGTCGGTATTCGGCAGGGTGGCCGGGCGGTCGACCCAATGCGGGACCGACGGGTTGTACTGCCGAAGGAACGGGCTGCCGGCGGCCTCGGCCGCGACATCGCCGGGGAGGTTCTTGCCCGTGATGATTGCCTTGAGGTAGTCGGCCAGCAGCACGCCGCGGGTGCAGCCGCAGGTAGAGTCGTACTGCATGATCCCGCGCTGCCAGCGCAAGTAGACGAAGCTGTGGTTGCTCGGATCGTAGGCGGGGGCGCTGGTCGGCACGCCCCAGATCTCCAGGTCGATCAGCGGCAGGAGCGAGGCGGCGCGAGCATCGCCGGGCGGCAAGCTCGGGAAGGCCTGCGCCGCGCTCACCGTCGTGGTGAACGTGGCGCCGAAGTTGGTACGGACGCCCTGCCAGCTATCGGGGGCATTGGCCGCCACGTAGCGCTGCACCGCCGTCGCATAGCCCGGGCTGCTGGGCGCCGGCAACTGCGCTACCAGCGCCGCGTCGTAGGCCGGGAAGGTCGAGAAGTTGAAGGTTGCGTAGGGCAGCAGGCCGGGGTCGAGCAGATTGAGCAGGCGCACCGAGCCATCCGGCCCGAGCTGCATGATTTGCCGCTGGAAGAACTGCGTCAGGAAGCCCTGGAAGGTGAAGGCGCGCGAGGTCGGGTAGCCAAAAGTGGCAACGCCACCCCGGCTGTTGAAGTAGCTCCAGAAGGCGTCGTTGTCGATGCGGAAGCCCGTCTGGCTGAAGTAGCGCGCGGCCGGCTGGGCCGCCGTCACGTGCAGCGCCACCGTGGGGAAGACGTCGTTGTCGTAGCAGTCATTGCTGGCGGCGAAGAAGGCGAACGGGTAATCGCCGGGCGGCGTGCCGGCCGGCACGGTGAAGGCGCTGCTGAAACTGCTCCCGCCCGTTGGCGCCAGGAGCGCTATCCGCCCCATGGTCGGGCTGGCGGCGATGATCTCATCGGAGAGGCCGCCCTTGCCGCCGCTGGCGTTCAAGCTGAAGGTCACCGTCTGGCCGGGCGCGGCAGTGAGCGGCGAGATGGCAGGATTGCTCACCAGAGGCTCACCGGCCGGATCGTTGAGCTGGTAAACGGTGAAGTTGAAGGTATACGTCTGCCCGGGAGCAAGCACGATGTGCAGGTTGTCGTCGTAGATGCTGTTGTGGTAGCGGAAGCCCCCGCCATGGAAGCCAAACACGTCGGCCGGCTGCCCCGTCGGGACGTTGGCGACGACGTAGCGACCGTCCGGTCCCGTGATCGTGGCGAGCTTGACGGTGTTGTAGCCGACAGTCACGTAGACGCCGGGCACCGGCGACCCGGAGACCTTATCCGTTACCACACCAGTGATCGTGCCCGTCGCCGCGGCCTGATCGGCCGGCGCTGCCAGAGCCCCCATCGGCAGCCAGAGCGCCAGCACGAAGGCGAAGGATACGATCGCGAGCCGGCTGGATACCAACATGCTGGTCTGCCCCTATCCCATTCCCGCAAACATCCCTTTACGGACAACTAACCGCGACCACCGACGACGGCTGCCTGGGCCTGCATATCGGCGTGCGCAGCCGCATGCGTCGCCGCGTCGTTGGCGGCGTCCCGCTCCCAGTAGATAAGGTGGTCGACGATCTCCCGGATGCTCCACTCCGCCGGAGTCGGGCACTTGTCCAGCGCCTCGTCCGGCAGCCCGATCAGCGCGGCGACCACCATGGCCCGATCGCGGAACCACTCGGCCAGCAAGCGATGCACCTGCCCTTGTTGAAGGGCATAGACCTCGGCGCGGTCATTCACCACGCTGCCCAGGTGCATGCGCTCGTGATCGATCATGTGGGTGATCAGATCGCGCACGTTGCCGCCGCGGGCGCAGGTGTGCTCGGAATGGGCCTCCAGCACCGCGTCGGGCATGGCGTAAAGCTGGTCGAGGGTCTGGTTCATGGTGTCCTGCAGACGGCGGATGAGGGCCTTCGTCTCGCTCATAGGGTGTCTCCTTATCCTCGATCGCGATCAGTCTGCCGCCAGCGGGTCCATCCCGAGCAGCGGCTTGGCGATAAACTCGCGGCAAACCTCGGCGTTCACGGCCATCAGTGCCCCGGCCCGCACGTCGCGATAGTACCGCTCGACGGGGTTGCGTTTGAGATAGCCGCGTCCGCCGCAGAGCTGCATCGCCCGGTCCGTCGCCTGGATGGCAGCGAGGTTGCAGGCGAGCTTGGCCTCGTGGACGGGAACGACGGCGTTGGCCGGGTCGGTCTGGGCCACGAACGAGGCGTGGTACAGCAGCCAGCGGGCGCCCTGCAGCGCCACGTGCGCGTCGGCGAAAGCGAAGCGCAGCCCCTGATGATGGGCCAGCGGCTTGGGATCGGGGAATTGCACGCGCGTCTGGAGGTGGTTGGCGGCATAGTCGAGCGCCGCCTGGCCGATGCCAAGGAAAGCCCCTGCCATTCCCAGATAGTAGACGCCGGCGATCTGCAGCAGCGTATCTAGCGCCTTGCCGTGCTCGCCGATCCGATCGGCTGCCGGCACGGCGCAATCCTCAAGGATCACGTCGTTGCTCGGCGTTCCGCGCATGCCCATGGCGTCCCAGTTCTCCTGGACGTGCAGGCCGGGATTGTTCCGCGCGTCCAGAATGAAGAGGTTGGTGTCGGTGGGAGCCGCCGCGTCCTCGATCTGCGTGTTCACCAGCAGGTAGTCGACGTGGCCCGCGCCGGTCGCGAAGAACTTGCGACCATTGAGCACGTAGCGGTCGCCGTCGCGCCGGCTGGTGATCTGCGGGACGGCGAAGTTGCTGCCCGAGCCCGGTTCGCTGAAGGCCACCCCGATCAGCTTGCCTTCGCCGGTCACAGCCCCCAGGTAGCGGCGCTGCTGCTCCGGGCTGCCCCCCACCAGAATGGCGAGGCAGTTGCCCTGGTGCATCAGGAACGGCAGGGCAGTCGAGCCGCAGGCCCGGCCGACCTCCTCGCAGGCCAGCACGTAGGATATGATGTCGGCGCCCTCGCCGCCGAGGTCCCGGGGGACCAGCAGGGCCAGCAGTCCGGCCCGGTGGAGGTCGCCGAAATTCTCCGTCGGGAAGCGACCATCACGGTCAACCGACGCCGCGCGCGCAGCCAGCGCCTCCGCGGCGATCGCTCGAGTCCTAGCTTGAATGTCGGCCTGCTGCGCCGTCAGTTGGAACTCCATTGATATCCTTTCGCCTGGTACCCTCCGCCATCCCTGGGCAGCGTGCGCTGGGATTCCCGCGGTCCGACCGCACGCACAACGGCGAAGTCCCGCCGGCGGCAACCAGTACGATCATAGCACGGCGCCCGGTCCCCGCTCTCGGTGTTTGATCGCCCTTTCGCCGCGGTAACGTCACTTCGACCGAACCGAAACCGTCTAAGTCGGCCTGGTCAGTGCGCTCACCACGCCGGTGGTCACCAGCCCGAGCAGCAGGAGGAAACCGAGGATCCACCAGTCCTTGTGGATATCCATCGGCACGTAGGGCAGGGGCAACAGACACACGGCGACGCCGAGGCTGACGATTGCGGCGTGCAGCCAGCCGGCTCGGGCCCGGACGGCGCGTCGAATCCATTCGATGAAGGCATCCCGGTAGCGCTGCTGATCCTCTACCAAGACGCCTGTCATGTTCTCCGGCCGACCGGGCGCCCCTTCGCTCATGAAGGACAGATAGACAGTTGAGCCGACCAGAGCCACGGCGAGGAAGAAGGCGGGGATGATAGCCCCGGCCGGGGCTGGGATTGCTCCCGATGAGCCGGCATAGCTCAGGCCTAGGATACCGGTGTAGACGGTACCGATAGCGGCGGCCGCTTTCTGGACGAAGTCGGCCTTGTCGTGGGCCCGGTCGAGCATGCCCTTGGCGACGTCGATGTAGGCGCCGTACAGCGCCTGGCTCAGGGCGTAATCGTTGGTGTGGACGGTTTTCTCGCGGTCGACGTCGGCGGCACGATCCGCCTGCGCCTGACTGAGCGTGTCGGCCAGGCGAGTCTTGCGCTCGTCCAGCGTCACCTGCAGGCGGGCCTGATAGTACGCCTTCTGCAGGTCGTCGGCGATGGCGGCCGTAGCGGGCGTTGGCAGGGGCAAATCGTCCGTTGTCGGCACGACTGGCTCACCTGCCGGAGGAGTAAGCAACGGGACGGGCACGGCGCGCTTGGGCCAGTGCCCGATCGCCTCGCGCACCCAGGGAGGGAGTGGTGGGAAGCGGGTCCGATAGCGCGGAGTCCACGCGGCGCTGACCGCCGAGGGAGCTGGCGATGAAACCGGGGCGCTCTGCCGTACCCTTTCCTTCGCCGGCTCCGGGGATGGGACGGTGCTCATCGCCCGGCGCCGCCGTCACCGAGACCGGGCGAGCCCAGGAGCGCATCGGCGTGTGACACCAGCTCGCGCACGTGCTCGTCCGGGAGCGCGCGCACCCGGCGCAGCAGCTCGGTCGTCGCGAGCATGTGCGCGTCCTCCGCGGCGTCGCCCTCCTCGCTATCGGCCAGGGCGCGTGACAGGATCTTGACCAGCGTCCGGTCACTTGCGACGTTCAGGATCCCTGGGGCAGGGCGCTCGATCGTCCGATGTCCGCTGGAATAGTGTGGAGGGTCCACGTCGTGGATCGGCGGGAGCTGGAGCCTCCCGGTGGCGTCGTGGAGGAACGCCGACTCGGGAAAGTCTTGGCCTTCGCCATAGCAGAAGATCATCGAGCTGTCCTCCTCGCAGCACGGCGGCAAACGTAGGATAGGTGCAAGGGAGCTTGTCCCTCCGCGCGATTGTAGCCGGGAGAGGCAAGCGGCGCAAATGCGTGTGGTCGGTGCGCCGGGTCAGGGCCGGCAACCCTTGACCTCTCTGTCGGGTCCGATCTGCCCGGTCGAGCGCCGCTCGGCCCGGATCAGGACAGGCCGTAATGCGCGTCGATCGGCGCTTGCCCCGCGGCGACCTTGCCCGATAGCACGTCCTCGACCGCGACCTGCCGATGCGCGTGGGAGGCTTCGATCATGGCGAAGGCGGTGGCGACATCGCGCAGCCCTTCCTCGCCGCTGGCCTCCATCTGGCCGCCCGTCTCGATGGCATGCAGGAAGTCGTAGGCGGCGAGGGCGAAGGTGTCAGTCAGGCCCAAGGGGAAGTAGCGAGCTTTGACCTCTGCAGATGCGAATTGCTGGAACAGGTCGGATAAGGCGACAGCGTCCTTCCCGTCGGCCAGCAGGCGCCCACCCTTAATCGCGCCCTTGGAGCCGTAGATCACGCGGCCTTCGGGCAGCCCCGTCGGCTCGCCGTGGCCCGCCCAGGTGAAGCTGGCCATGCCGATGCCGCCTCGCTCGAGCTCGAACAGGCTGAAGTAGGCGTCGTCGGCGTCGGCAGGGACCTCTTGCAGCACGTGACCGGCAGGATCACGGAGGAAACGCACCGGCTCGAAGGTGCGCACCAGCGCCGACATGCTCGTTACCTCGCCGCACAAGTAGCGCAGACCGTGGAAGGCGTGGACGCCGATATCCATGGTCGCGCCGCCGCCGGCCTCGTTGACGATGTGCCGCCAGGGCGTGTCGGCCACCACGCGGTCTGGCGACCAGTCGCGTGTGCCGATGCTGATAGTCGCTACCATCTGCACGTCGCCGATGTGGCCATGCTCGATGGCCCAGGCGGCGTGGCGGCTGCCGGCGGCGTAGCGCACGTTCTCGTTCACGCCGAGGACCAGCCCCGCCTCTCTTGCTGCCTCCACCATGCGCCGCCCGGCGAGGACGCTCACCGAGAAGGGCTTCTGCACCAGGATGTGCTTGCCGGCCTTCAACGCGGCCAGCGCGATGGTGTGGTGGACGAATACGGAGGCCGGCGTGTCGATAGCATCGATCTGGCCGCTCGCCAGCATGTCGTCCAGCGAGTCGTAGACAGTGGGCACGGTGTCGGGATGCACGTCGTCGACGTACATGTGCGGCGCGGAGAGCGGGTCGCCGGGGTTATCGCTCACGGGCGCGCGGGGCGTTGGTCCCTCGCCGCGCTTGCGGAACATCTCGGCGTCGGACCGCTTGCGCGCGACCAGGCCGGTGATGCGGAAATTGTCGTAGCCGGCGTCGCGCAGGCGCTTGTAGCCGCGCAGGTGGGCGGGAAGGATACGCCCGCAGCCGACGATGCCAAGACGGATCATGAATCCTCCTTTTAATTGCTGTTCGGTAGTGTACGCTGAACGGGCTATTTCTTGCCGCACTTGATCGGCGGCGTGATGCCCCGCCGAATGCATGACCGATGCCGAAGTGGGATGACCGGTGAGGCGGCAAGGGCAGGGCGTATAGCAATACGCCCTGCCCTTGCCGCGCCGACTACAGCGCCAAATCGGACGGCGATTCACCTGTTGGGCCAGTCGACCCACTCGGCTGTCCAAACGTCGCCGGGATCGGGCAGTGCCAGCAGCGGCGCTCGCGGCACCACTGGGTGTAGAGGTGCAGCAGGCCCTGCTCGGCGGCGGCGCTGCGAGCGGTCCGCGCCGGGGCGCCGATGGTCTGGAGCATGTGGCGGGTGATCTGGTTGCCGCCCGAGGCGCTCGCGGCGGCATAGCGGGTCAGGACGGCCTGTGTCAGCGCGGCGTCGCCGCGCTCGCGCGCCAGCGCAAGGGCGACGGGCAGGATGGCATTGACCTCCATCTCGGTCTGCCGAGTGCGGCCGACGAGCGCGGCCGGCGCCGGACCCACCAGTCGTCCCAGGTCGGCGTGAGCGCCCCAATAGCCGTCGTCTGGAAGCGGCTGCAGCAACGGCCGGTCGAGGTCGTCCACGCCGCTGCAGAGCGCCGCCGCCAGGCCGTCGCGATGCGCCAGGGCTAGCGCGGCGGCGGCAGCCACGCGGCGAGCCGGCGCGTTGTCGGGTCGCACCCCGGCAACCGTCCAGGCGCCCCTGTCCAGCGGCGTGGCGGCGCAGTAGGGCTGCAGCTTCCGCCACATCGCCTCCCACCGCCGGCGCAGCGCCTCGTCAGCCGGCGGCAGTGTTCGTTGCACCGCCGCCAGGAAGCCGGCCGCGCCGAGCAACAGGGCGGTCGTGGCGCTCTGGCCGGCGATCCGGGCGACGGTAGCGGCCGATTGCCAGGGAACGATCCGGCTCAGTTGGTCGAACGGCGCCGTATTGCGGCGGTAGCCCAGCGCCCGGAGCAGAGCCGTCCACAGCGCCTGTTCGGGGCCGAAAGCGTCAATCTCAGCGCTGAGGACAGCGGCGCGGGCTTCCAAACGCGCCCGGCCCTGCTCCACCAGAAACCGCTCCAAATCGGGCGCAGCCCGGCCCGTCACCGCCGCGGGGCAGGTGGGTCCCCAAACGAGCCGCGGCCGGAGCGGGAGACGAAGCAATTCCGTCAGCGCCAAGTTGAGGCAGTCGGATAGCGCCAGACCGCGGACCCGCCGGCCGGAGCTGGTCGTCACCTCATCCGGATCAGCCCAAGTCACATGGAGGACGATACGGTCGTAGGCGGGATTGCTGTCGTGGCCGTGCTCTCGCCAGCCGGCCCACGACGAGTGGACCTCGATGTCGCCGTAGAGCAAGGTCGCGTCCGGCAAAGCAAGCACGGCGTCGCGGAAATCGGGTCCTGGGTCGCCGCAGCGACGGCCCGAATAGACAACCTGGATGGGCATCCCGTCGCCCGCGACCACCCGCTGAGGATCGAGCAGGCCGCGCTCCCAGGCGACGCAGAGGTGCTCCTCGCGCAAGCCGGCCGGCAATGGCATTGAGTCCCCCTACGGATTGGCGCTGCTCGATTGGTAGAAAGGTAGCGTCGGTATGCTGGATGCGCAAGTGCGCGGACATCGATGCTGCACTCCCGCTTCGCACGCACTACACTAGCTGCCGTGCAGCGGAGCGGGGAGGACAGGGCAAATGACGACACAGCGCGTGAAGGTCGGCGCAGTCGGATGCGGCGCCATTGCCCAGTGCCAGCACCTGCCCAATCTGCTGGAGCGGCCGGACCTCTGGGAAGTCGTTGGCGTTTGCGATGTGTCGCCGCGCCTTGTGCAGGCAGTGGGCGATCGCTTCGGCGTGCCGCGGCGGTCCACCGACTATCGAGAGCTGATCGAGTCTGACGTCGACGCTCTGATACTCTGCCTGGCCGACCCCAAGTCGCCGGTGGCGATCGCGGCGGCGCGGGCCGGCAAGCACTTGCTGATCGAGAAGCCCATTTGCTACACGGTGTCCGAGGCCGACGCCATCCTCAGCGCGGCAGAGGCGGGCGGCGGCGTCCTGATGGCCGCCTACATGAAACAGCACGAGCCGGGCTTCCAGTACGCGCGGGAGCGTATTCTGGCGATGCGCGATGTCCGTTTCATCCAGGTCAACCACCTGCACCCGGACAACGCGCTGCACATGCAGGAGTTCCACATCCAGCGGTTCGGCGACGCGCCTATGGCGGCGCTGGCCCAGTGGCAGCAGTTGCGAGAGGAGCGCATCGCCGAGGCCATCGGCGCGGACGCCACGCCGGCCGAGCGCGCGGCCTTTGCCATGCTCATCGGCAGCATGATCCACGACATTAGCTGCTTGCGCGGCATCTTTGGCCCGCCGGAGCGGGTGGTTAGCGCGGACATCTGGCTCGACGGCCGCGGCTTCAGCACGGTCCTCGCCTACAGCGGCGAGCGGCGCTGCGTCGCCACCTGGGTCGACCTGCCCAACCTCTGGGACTTCCGCGAGACGCTGGAGGTGTACGGCTCCGACGAGCGGGTGCTGGTGAGCTTCCCTACCGGCTTCTCGCGCGGGCTGCCCACCACCGTCACGCTACAAGGGAGTGAGGACGGCGCTCCTTGGCGCAAGGAGATCGTGCTCTCGCACGATCCCGGCTTCAAGGCCGAGCTGGTCCACTTCCACGACTGCATCGTCCAGGGTAGGCCGCCACTGACCGACGTCAATGGCGCTCGCGCCGACGCGGCGCTGGTGCGGGAGATCATCGAGACGGCTCGCCAGCAGCAGAGAGGATGCTAATGTGCCCATCCGCGTGTACGACTATCGACGGGACATCCAGAACCTGGAAGTGACTCCCGAAATTCGCTCGCGCTTCATGCGGCTGGGGCCGCACGAGTCGGCCGACCGGCACAGCCACGACCTCGGCCACGAGGTGTTCTTGGTGCTGGAGGGCAAGGCGGAATTCGAGATCAACGGCGAGACCGCCGTGCTGGGTCCCGGCCAGTTCTGCTTTTCCAAAGCGAACGACCACCACTGTGTCCGCAACCTGTGGGACGAGCCGATGACCATGTACCTGTCGGTGACGCCGCACATCGAGCCGACGCACACCCACTGGAACGAGCAGGGCGAGAAGCTGCCGCCGCGCTACGGCGGCTGGCGCGCCTGGAGCGCGGGGCCAGGCGACACCTCGGCAGGCAGCGCCGTGGCCGAGCTGGCCGAGCAGCAGTCGGCGGCGCTGCGGCAGCTCCAAGAGTCGGTGCAGCAAGCGATCGCGGTGCAGGAGCAAACGCTGGCCTCGGTGGGCGATGGCGCGGCCGGTCCTGCACGGGCCGTCGAGGTGAAGGCCGCGGTCGATCAACTATGGGCCGGGCTGTACCCGGTGTTCCGTGACGTCGGGCGGCTGGCGTCGGTCTGGAACGAGCTGGCAGTCCGGGCGACCGGGCGGCAGCAGTAGTGCCTGTTCTGATGGCAGCGCAGTCGTGGAGAGCGGAACGGCTGGCCGTGAGCGAGCAGGCGAATGCGGCAACGGACCCTCACCCCCGACCCCTCGCCCGCCATGCGGGCGAGGGGAGCCGGTCCCGCAGTGGCGGCCTTTCCCCCGCTTGCGGGGGAGAGGTGGCGAAGCCGAAGTGAGGGTCCGTCCCGGCATTTACCAGCAGCGTCATACGGAAGCAGGGCTGGTTGGTCTGGGATTTGCGGCATGCAACCTTGCTGGCGGAGGCGTCGTGAGGACGCGCGTGAAAGGGAGGTAGTCACATGAGCTGGGTGAAGCGTTTCAGCGCGTTCTGGGCCAAGTTTAGCCAGGACTGGGGGATGAACCTCGCCGGTCTGCTGGCCTACAACTTCCTCACGACAATCTTCCCCTTGCTGCTCGGCATCCTGGCGCTGGCAGCGCTGATCCTGCCGGATTCGATCATTCGTCAGCTCGCCGATTCGCTGAACAGGGCCTTGCCCAGTTCCGGCGGGCCCAGCCTGGACTTCTATGCGATCCTGTCCGGGTTCAAGCGGGCTTCCGGAGTGACCTTCATCATCAGCTTGGTGGGGCTAATCTGGACAGGCTCCAACCTGTTCGGCGTGATGGAAAACTGCTTCAGCATCATTTTCCGCACGACGACGCGCAGCTTCATCTGGCAGAAGCTGATGTCGATCGGGATGATCGTTATCCTGGCCATTATGGCCCCGCTCGCCGTGTCGGCGGCGTCGATCAGCGGATCGGTGAGCTCACTCGCCAAGCTGTTCGGCAACGTTCCTGGCATTGGCCTCCTGTTCGGATTGGGCGGCTACGTGGTGGGGGTCCTCATCGCCTTCGTCCTGTTCTTCCTGATCTATCTCATCGTGCCGAACCGGAGGATGACGCCGGGCGCGGCATGGCTTGGCGCGCTCTTCGCGGCAGTGCTGTTCGAGATTGTGAATCTTGTGTTTCCGCTCTATGTGAAAGGTCAGCACAGCCAGTTCGGCTCGTTCGCGGGACTGCTAGCCATCCTGGTCTTCTGGTTCTGGGTGCTCTCACTGATTATCTTCCTAGGGGCGGAGCTCAACTCCTTCGCGGCGCTGGGCCAGCGAGCGGTGGCCGGCAATCTGCCGACGGTACTGCACAACCTGGAGGTATACGGCGAAGTGGCGGAGACGGGCGCCGCGAGTGGTCCGTCGCAAGCACGCCTGCCGGCACGAGACGGCAGCCGGGCCGGCCAAGGAACGGTCGCGTCGGCGGACGCCGCAGTGTCGACCCGGCGGGTCGGGGCTCAGGCCGCCGCGATCCTCGCCTTGCTGGGGGCTGTCCTAGCCGTCTTGCACCGGGGCGTGCGCACGCGTGCGCTGTGAGGACCCTTCCTAACCCTCCCCGCGGCGGGGAAGGTTAGGAGGGGTCCCCGGTGAGGTACAAATTATGCTGGGCTGGCGGCTGGGACGACGAGGCGATAGGATGCGACTGACGTCCCGGGCCGGCTGAGGAGAATGCTTGATGGTCGAACGATTCCGCCCCTCGGAGGCCGGGGGTGATGCCGATGGCGTGGATGCGCCGGTACGGATCCCCGGGGCTTTGCCGGTCTTGCCGCTGCCGGGGGGCGTCATGTTTCCGTTTGCGGGCGCTCCCCTGATCGTCAGCGAGCAGCGCGCGGTGGCCTTGATCGACGACGTGATGCGCGGCAACCGGCTGCTGGCGTTGCTGGCAGTCAAGAACGGCGAGGCCGCCTCGCCGGGTCCGGATGATCTGTACCGTGTGGGCACGGCCGGCCGCATCCAGCAGTTCCTGCGCCGCCCCGATGGCGCGGTGATGGTGGCCATCCAGGGGCTCGAGCGCATCCGCGTCTGGAGCTTCTTGCGAACCGACCCCTATCTCGTCGCGGAGGTTGGCGCCGACCCGGCGCCGGCCGACAAGAGCGATGAGACGGAGGCGGTGAAACGCACCGTGGTGGGCCAGTTCGGGCAGCTCGTCCAGGTGACGCAGTACCTGCCCGATGAGCTGGCGACAGTCGCCCTTAACCTGGATGAGCCGGGTCAGGTGGTGTCCCTGATCGGCAGCAGCTTGCGGCTGGAGACAGCGCGGAAGCAGGAGGTGCTGGAGGCGCAGACGGTGCGCCAGCAGCTCGACCTGCTGGCGGGCATCCTGGCGCACGAGCTGGAAGTCTCGGAGCTGGGCAAGCGTATCCAATCGCAAGCGCAAGAGCAGATGACCAAGGCGCAGCGCGAATACTTCCTGCGCGAGCAGCTCCGCGCCATCCAGAAAGAGCTCGGGGAGGAGAGCGAGGACGCCGCCGCCGTCAACCAATTGCGCGAGCAGATCACGGCGGCGGGCATGCCGGAGGAGGCGAACGCCGAGGCGCTGCGCGAGCTGGGCCGGCTGGAGAAGCTGCCGCCGGCGTCCCCCGAGCACTCCATGATTCGCACCTATCTGGATCTGCTGGTGAGCCTACCCTGGTCCAAGACGACCGGGCACTCGGTGGACCTCCAGGAGGCGCGTCGCATCCTGGATGAGGACCACTACGACCTCGAAAAGATCAAAGACCGCATTTTGGAATACCTGGCGGTGCGCAAGCTGCGCGACGAGCGGCAGGTCGAGCAGGATCAGGGGGTGCGGCGTGAGCCGATCCTCTGTTTTGTCGGGCCGCCGGGCGTCGGCAAGACGAGCCTGGGCCAATCCATCGCTCGCGCGCTCGGGCGCAAGTTCCTGCGCATCTCGCTCGGTGGCATCCGCGACGAAGCGGAGATTCGCGGTCACCGACGCACCTACATCGGCGCGCTGCCGGGCCGGATCATCCAGGGGCTGCGCCGCATGGAGGCGCGCGATCCCGTCTTCATGCTGGATGAGGTGGACAAGCTGCAAGTCGGCTTCCAGGGCGACCCGGCCGCCGCCTTGCTGGAAGTGCTGGACCCCGAGCAGAACAAGGACTTCCGCGACACCTACGTCGACGTGCCCTTCGACCTGTCGGGCGTGCTGTTCATCGGCACCGCCAACACGCTGGACACCGTGCCCGGGCCGATGCTGGATCGCATGGAGATCATCCAGCTCTCCGGCTACACCGTCGAGGAGAAGCGCCACATCGCCGAGCGCTACCTAATCCCCAAGGAGCGCCGCGCCAACGGGCTGCACGAGGACGAGATCACCTTCACACCGGAGGGCATCACGCGGGTGATCGAAGCCTACACGCGCGAGGCCGGCGTTCGCGGCCTGGAGCGGCAGATCGCCACCATCTGCCGCAAGGTGGCTCGGGAGACTAGCGAGAGTCACATCGACCGTGTAGTCGTCGACGTCGAGCGGGCCAACCACTACCTGGGCCGGCCCTACTTCGAGCCGGAGGTGGCCGAGCGCACCGAGCGGCCGGGCGTGGCGACTGGATTGGTGTACACGCCGGCCGGCGGCGACATCATCTTCATCGAGGCGACGGCGATGCCCGCCCGCGGCGATCGCGACGGGCACCTGATCCTCACCGGCCAGCTCGGCGAAGTAATGAAAGAGTCGGCCCAAGCGGCGCTCAGCTACATCCGCTCCGATGCCGCCCAGCTTGGTATTGACGAGCGCTCGCTGCTGGGCAAGGAGTTCCACATCCACGTGCCGGCGGGGGCGATCCCCAAAGATGGACCCTCAGCGGGCATCACCATGGCCACGGCGCTGGCGTCGCTGCTCACCGGGCGCCCGGTGCGCAAGGACCTGGCCATGACCGGGGAGATCACGCTGCGGGGCAGCGTCCTCCCCATCGGCGGCGTGCGCGAGAAGGTGCTCGCGGCTCGGCGAGCCGGCCTCACCACGGTGATCCTACCGCGGCGGAACGAGCGCGACACGGAGGAGCTGACCGAGGAAGTGCGCAAGGAGCTCCATTTCGTCTACGTTGATCGCGTGGACGAGGTGCTGCGCACGGCGCTGCAGACGGATGTCAAGGAGCGGCCTGCTCAGACGGTGGGCACGGGGGTGGGGCCCATGGCGGCCGCGGAGGGATGACGTCATCCCTCCGCGGAACGCTGTCGGCTATAGGTAAGGTTGGGCCGGTGCGGTGGCCAGGGCGTATAGCAATACGCCCCTACCGGAACCGATCGTAACGGTAGGGGCGTATTGCTATACGCCCTGATCTGGCCGCCTGAGCTGTGATTCCGAACGGCCAACGGCATCCCGGAGCGAGCAATGTAACCGGGAGGCCGGTTGCGAGTCTAACGGCTATCATTGTCCCAGGCTGCACGAGGGGTCCGATGGCGCGGCAGTTTACTGTTGATGAGGCGAATACGCTGCTGCCGAGCATAGTCCCCCAACTGGAGACGTTGCGCGATCTCGTCAAGCGGCTGATGGCGGTGCGCGAGCAGCTTGACGCGTTGGGGCCCCAGGCGCGAGGAAACGGCCAGGCCACCGTCGCGATGCGGCTGGAGATCGAATCGGCCGACCTGATGGCGAAGGCCGACGGGCTGCTGCGCGGGCTGCTGGACATGGGGGTCGAGGTCAAGGATCCCATACAAGGGCTGATCGACTTCCGGTCGCTGCGGGACGGACGCGAAGTGTACCTCTGCTGGCGGCTGGGCGAGGGGCAGCTTGCCTACTGGCACGAGCTAGATGCCGGGTTCCAGGGGCGCCGGCCGCTGTAGACTGCCCGAGGTCGCCCCTCATCTCGATCGGAGCTCACCAATGCCGGTGTCTATCCGCCAGATTGCCGAGGTCGCCATCGTGGTGAGCGATCTGGAGCGCAGCGTGCGCTTCTACCACGAGGTGCTGGGGTTACCCATCTGGGAGCGACAGGCCGACCACGCGACCGTCCGGCTGGCCAACGGCTTTCTGGGTCTCTGGCTGCCGGGCGCCTGGGCCATTCCGCCCTCGGAGAACCACGGCCCGATCCGCCTGGAGGGCGGCTGTCGCCAGCACCTCGTCTTCTACATCGACTTGAAGGACGCCGGCGAGGCGCTGGCCAACCTGCAGCGTCGGCAAGTGCGCTACTACGGACCGCGGACGAATGAGGCGGGCGAGGTCCACATCGACTTTGAGGATCCGGACGGGCACATGCTGGAGTACTGGGCACGGAGCAGCTTCGAGCCGCTGCCAGATCGCCTCACTGCGTAGGTGGTGCGTCCGGCGCTGTTTCGAACCGATCAGGAAACATCTGCCTCATCCACCGCGCTTCCTGGACCAGCGCCCGGCGCCCAGCGAGCGATGAGGGCAAACTCGCCGCTGCCGCGGCGCTCGGTGCCCAGCTCGATCTGCTGACCGGAGTCGATGAGCTGCCAGCGCTGGACCGTACGCTTGAAGGTCTTCTCCTCGGAGAGCAGCACCATGCGCACCAGGCGCTGCAAGCGGTTGATGGCTCGTGCGAAGTTGCGCCCGCTGGCGCCCAGGTCCCCCATCGTGCCATCCTGGCTGCGTAGAAACGCGTCCACCCGCGCCAGGTCATCTGGCGACGCTGAAGCGGCCACGTTAGTCGGCCAGGGGGAGCACCAGCAGGGGCGGCTCGATGATGTGCTCCTTGCTGATCTCCTCTACCGCCGTGCCGATGGCGAAGAACTCGATCACGTTGGCGCCCCAGGCGTGCGTCCGCTCGTGGATGTTGGCGCCGACGATGCCGGCGGCCCCGAGCTTCTCGGCTTCCTGCTGCATGCGCTCCATGGCCAGCTCGCGGCTGTCGTAGAGCGCCTGGGTGTACTGCTCCAGCTCGACGTTGCGCGTCATGTTGCGGAAGAAGGCGCCGATGCCCTGCTGCGCGACGTGGTAGACGCAGTTGCCCATCACCATGCCGAGCGGGCGATAGCCGGAGCGCAGCAGCACGTAGAAGTCCTGTCCCGACAGGTCGCTGGTGAACGGCCTGCCGGCCTTGTTCTTGAAGCGATGCGGGTCGTCCCGATGCACCACGGCGGTGCCGATGGCGACGAACTCGGCGATGTGGTGGCCCCATTCCTTGTGGTTGACCTCCAGCCGCACGCCGACGATGCCGTCGGCGCTCAGCGCCCAGGCCTCCTCCTCCATGCGCGTCATCGCCAGCTCGCGGGCGTGGTACATCGCCTGGGTGAGCACGGTCATTTCCTGGTTCTGGTTCCACATGGCCTGCTGGAAGCCGACGTGGTAGATGGAGCTGCCCACCACCAGTCCGACCGGATCGAAGCCCGCCTCTTTGACGAGAAGGAACTCGCTGACCGAGAGGTCGCTGGTGAAGAGCCGTCGCTGGCCCTCCTTTCCGCGCATCTCCACCAGCCGCTCCCGCGCGTGCGCCGGCAGCGTCGCAAAAGCCTTCGCCTCGGCGGCATCCAGGGCACTCGGATCGTCAAGCTGTGACATAGCACTCCTTTACGTAGGGCGACTGGGGCGAATCGGCGAGGGGGCGATGAGGGAGGGGCGACTGGAGATTGCGCAGACGGAGGCGAAACGGGATCGTCTCCCCGTCAGGCATGCCGGACCTCCCCTCGCCGATTCGCCCGTGCGCCTCATCGCCCCCAGCCCTCACTCGAACGTCGCGTCCGCCGGCTGGCGCGCGGGCAGGAGGCGGCCATCTCGTAGGGACAGCACGTTGACCGTGCCGCGCACACGACGGGGAGCGTCCGGGCGCTCGCGAACGGCGGTGCCGATCAGGCTCAGAGTCAGGTTGTGATGCTCGCGCTCGTAGGCGGCGTTCATGCCCGTTCCGCTGAGGTGGATCTCCTCGAGCTTACGCGCCACACGCACCCCGACCACGCCGTTGGCATGGTTATGAGCCGCCAGGGATTGCATGGTATGCACCGCGCGGTCACGGCATTGGCGCAGGGCGTCGCTGAAGTGGCCGAGCTCCTGATTGTACCAGGACATCTGCGTCATCTGGTCCCAGCCCTGGGTCAGGATGAACCAGGTGCAGTGGCCCCAGACCAGCCCGGCCGGGTCGTAGCCCGCGCGGGTGAGGCTCCACCACTCCTGGCCGGACAGATCGGAGAGCCAGGGCTCCGCGGGCGCGGCGCCGGGCGCGGTGACTGCCGTGCCGACGAGCTGCACCTCGATCATCTTCTGGCTCCACTCGTGCCGGACCATGTCGTAGCGGACGCCGACGACGCCGTGCGCGCCGAGCAGCCGGGCTTCCTGCTCCATACGGGTGACCGCCAGCCGCGTCGCCTCGTTGTAGGCGCCGGAGAGCTCGCGCACTTCGCAGTCCTGATAGGCCGAGGCATAGGCAACGCCCACGTGGTACACGGCGCTGCCAGTGACCAGACCCAAGACGCGATAGCCGCGACGCCGCAAGAGTGCCGCTTCGTCGGGCGAGAGGTCGCTGGTGAAGGCGAGGTCGCCGGGCCGCGCGCCAGAGAGCTCACGGAGGCGGTGCTCCGCCTCCGTGGGGATACCACCTCGACGCAACCGTTCGAGATCATCCTGCTGTCGCTGCTGCTCTTGCGCCCGGCGCTGCGCCACGAGTTGGCGCAGCGCGTCTTGCTCCCGCTTGCGCTCAGCATCGGACGCCTGTTCGTCCGCTGTCTTGCGATGCCAGAGGTTCAACGAGCTATCAGCTTTCAGCTATCAGCCGTCAGGGAGTCCATATTGGGATCATGATACCGCTCGTGGGACTACTATCTGAGAGGCACCGTCCCGATAAGGTTAGAGACGGGGCTCGCGGGGACGCCGGGGCCGCGACTGCGGTCGGCAGCCAAGCGACCGGGGGGACTGCGGTCCCTTTCATTCGGTGAGGGTCGTCCGCGGGACGGGAGATACCGCAGTCGGGCGGTAGTTTGTTACAACCACCTGCTCCAAATCTCCTGAAGGTCTGGCCCAACGGCGAGACGAACTGCCTTGTCGCCGAGCGACCGCAGTCGCCCGGTCGCTTGGCCGCCGATCGCAATCGCGGCCCCGGCGTCCCCGCGACCAGCAGACTTCCCCGATCCGAGCCGCATAGACGCTACCCTCGTGCCCCCACGGCAGTTCTAGCCGCTGCCTCGCCTCGCTGGAGCGCCATGCGGCTGACCGCGAGGGGCGGCGCAATAACGGAGCCAAGCATGGGCAGGTCGAGGAAGCTGCGTACGTCAACCTCGTCGTAGAGGTGGTCGTCGAAGTAGTGAAGGACGAAGACGATGGCCACCGCCGCGACCAACCCGACCAGGGCGCGCAGGAGCCAGAACAGCAGGGAACGCAGGCGGCTCGGCTTCTGGACGATGTGCGGTTGGTCCGATACTCCCACCGTGGCGATGCTTGCCGCTTTCGCTTGCCCAGCGTTGGCCTTCGTGAGCGCATCGAAGAACGTCGGACCTTGTTGCACGATGATCTGGTCAGCCGCGCCTGCAATGGCAAGGGCCATGTCCCTGGAATCGGCGGTAACGTCGACTTGCAGCAGGCGATTCACGCGGTTGACCTTGAGCTGCTTGCTCAACTTCTGCGCGTCGTCGATGGTCGTCATCTTGTTCGCGGCGGCGCGCACGTCGGCTTGCGGCGATTGCTTCAGTAGGGCAATCATCTCCTCAGCGAATGTCGTTCCGCCGATGACGCCCGCATAGTCGTCAAGGATGAACTGCGCCGCCTGCTCCTGGTAGTACGGCACGTAGTAATAGGTGTCGCCGCTGCCCGCCGAGGGTGAGATGGGGTTGACCAACACCTGCGTGGTTGCCTTGTAGCTCCCCGGCGCCACGAGCGCATCCCCGGCGCTGGCAACCGCCGTGAGCACGACAATCAAGGCGATCAGCCAGGACCATCGCTGGAGGACCATAGCATAGCGCTCGAGTTCCATGACTAGTACGCTCCCCTCCCGGTGAGCAGGGCCGGGACTGTTTGCAGCAGGATCTTCAAGTCCAGGCCGGGCGACCAACTCTCGATATAGTACAGGTCGAGCAGGATCATCTCATCAAACGTCAGATCGCTCCGCCCACTGACTTGCCAGAGGCCGGTGAGGCCGGGCGTCACCCTGAGCCGGGCCTTCATCCAGTCTTCGTACTCCCTGTATTCGTGCGGACGTGGCGGACGGGGACCCACCAGGCTCATATCTCCCTTGAGCACGTTGAAGAGCTGCGGCACCTCGTCCAGGCTCAGACGGCGCATGACGCGGCCCACGCGCGTTCGGCGGGGGTCGTTGCGCGACTTGAAATGAATGCGGCCGGCGTCGTTCTGACCCTGTATCGTCGCAAAGAGATCATCGGCGTTCTGGACCATCGACCGGATCTTATAGAATTTGAAGGTGCGACCGCCTTTGCCGACACGTACCTGATGGTAGATGATCGATCCGGGGGAATCCAGGCGAATCGCGATCGCCATGATCAGCATCGGCAGCGCCAGCAGCAGGAGGGCAACGCCCGCTACGGCGATGTCGATGGCCCGCTTTATCCAGAGATTGGCCCCGTGCAACGGGTTCTCGCGCAGACCGAGGAGGGGAATCCCGCCGAGGCTCTCCATATCGACGTGGGACAGGCTGAGCTCGAAGAGGTCGGGGACAATGGCAAAATCAACACCGGCCGCCTTGCACTCACTGATGACCTGCATGACCTGCGCGTGGGCGGTAGCCGGCAGCGCCACTACCACCTCGTCCACCTTCTGGTCCAGCAGGACGTGTCGGATCTGGCCCACGCTGCCCAAGGCGTGGAAGCGGCCAAAGTCCGACGGAGCGGCGCTATCGCCCAAGAAGCCCGCCACGCGATAGCCCATAGCAGGATCACCGGCAATACGCTGGAGCACCATCTTGGCGAGATTACTCTCGCCGACTACGACCACGGTGCGCACATCCAGGCCCCGCCGGTGGCGGGCCATCCGGACGGTGTGGGCCACGACTCGGGCGAGGCTGAGCGTGACGATAGCGGCCACACACATGTACAGGAAGACGAAACGCGACTGGGAGGGCGGCTTCAACACGAAACTGAGCGCGGCAATGATGCCCCCGGTCACGATGGAGGAGCGCATAATGACACCAAACTGGTCGACGATGCTGGGCTGACGCCGCCGGCGGTAGAGGCCCTCCACTTGCAGCAGCACCATCAAGAAGGCCCAGAACCAGAGCTGGATCTGCCAGTACGCGCCCAGGGAGACACGATTCACCGGCTCGACCGCGCCGCCAACCTGCAGGTTGTAGCGCGCAACATAAGCGGCAATAAAGGAGAGATTGATCAACGCGCTGTCGATGAGGAGCCAGGCCATCGCCGCGAAGAACAGAGGGCGGCGAGCCGCCGTGGGACGGCTCAGGACGGAATACTCTTCCGTCAGCCCCGACCCGTGCGATACTACTCCCACGTCACCCGGCCTTTCCCGCTTCGGCGTAGGCGGCGAGCACCGCTCGCGCGGAATGCTCCCAGGTGAATAGCGCCGCGCGTGCCAAGCCGCGCGCTTGCAAGGCTTGACGCCGGTCGGGGTCGCCGGCAAGCCGCTGCATCGCCGCCGCCATCGCCGCGACATCGAAGGGATCGAATAGGTCGGCGGCGTCGCCGGCTACCTCCGGTAGAGAGGAAGCCCTGGAAGAAAGCACGGGGGCGCCGCACGCCATCGCCTCCAGCACCGGAAAACCAAACCCCTCGTAGAGGGACGGTACGACTGTCGTCTCGGCAGCAGCGTACCATAGGGGCAGCTCCTCCGGCGCCGCATATCCTACAAAATGGACACTGCCCTCGACATCGGCCTGCCTTGCCCGCTCGATCAGCCCGTCGTAGAGCCAGCCCCGGCCGCCGACCAGCATGAGCGCGTGCGGCAGGCTCGTCGCGCGCTTGAACTGGGCGAAGGCGTCGATGAGGCGCTCCAGGTTCTTGCGCGGCTGCAACGTGCCGACGTGGAGGAAGTAGCGCTCGGGCACGCCCTGGCGGCGCCGGAACGCCTCAATCTCCTTGGCCGTCCGCGGATGATACGCCTCGGTCACACCCGGATAGGCGGTCCGCGCGCGCGCGGGCGCGACACCAAGCAAGCGGATCACGTCCAGCCGCGTGTGCTCGGAGTCGGTGAGGACCAGGCGGGCGCGCCGCGCCGAATGAGCAGTGAACGCCGTCAGGTAACGGCGCTTGGCGCGGGTAAAGGTCCGCGGGTACCGGAGGAAGGAGAGGTCGTGGATTGTCAGCACCGTCGGTACCGGGACGGCCAGCGGCGACACGTTGACCGGACAGTGCAGCAAATCGATCCCCGCGTGCAGCAGCAGCAGCGGCTGCAGCGCCTGCTCCCAGAGAATGCGCATCAGCGGTCGCTCCGTGGGCAGCAGCGTGGCGCCATAGCGCAGTCCGGCCCGGCGCGACAAAGACTCGGGGCGCGCAGACGGGCCGACGAAGGCGGTGATCGAGTCCACCGGCGGCGCTGGGGTCAGATGGGTGACGAGCTGATAGAGGTACTGCCCGACGCCGGCGTTACGATAGCTATCTCCCAGCGAGATCAGATGGGCGTTGATGCCGACATGCACAGGAGCGGCGAGCGCTCAGGCGCGGACAGGGGTTCGCTGACCGGCAGCCTGGGCAGCCGGCTGGAGGGCAGGCCGGCGCCAGTGGCGATAGCGGGCGTCGTGGCCGCGCACCACGTCGAAGTAGCGCCGCTGCAGCCGGGCGGTCACCTCGCCGACGCGGCCGCTGCCGATGGCACGCCGATCGATCTCGATGACCGGCGAGATCTGGGCGCCGGTGCCGCAGAGGAAGACCTCGTCGGCGATGTAGAGCTCACTGCGGTCGATGCAGCGCTCGACCACCGGCAGGCCCAACTCCTTGGTGGCCAGCTCGATCACGGTCCCGCGCGTGATCCCCTCCAGGATGTTGTCGCTGAACGGCGGCGTGACCAGCGCGCCGTCGCGAACCAGGAAGAGGTTCTCGGCGCTGCCCTCCGAGACGTGACCGTCGTGGGTGAGCATGATAGCCTCGTCGAAGCCGTTCTCCACGGCCTCGGTCTTGGCCAGGGCCGAGTTGACGTAGATGCCGGTGACCTTGGCGCGGGCCGGGGCGACGTTGTCGTCGACACGGCGCCAAGACGAGACGGCGCAGCGGATGCCGTGCTCGACATCCACATACGGCCCGAAAGGCACGCAGAACATCGCTAATCCGGTGGCCAGGCCGTGCAGCTTGACGCCGACTTGCTCGTCCTTCTTATACACGATCGGCCGAACGTAGCAGTCTTCGCGAAAGCCGTCGAGGCGCACCAGCTCACACGCCAGCTCGCAAAGCCGCTCGGTCGATTCATCGAAGTCCATCCGCAGAATCTTGGCGGAATCGCGCAAGCGCTCGAAGTGCTCTACGGCGCGGAACAGGTAGATCTGCTCGTCGTCGGCATTCCAGTAGCCGCGGATGCCCTCGAAGCAGCCCGTACCATAGTTGAAGGCGTGGGTGACGATGCTCACCTTGGCCTCGGACAGCGGGACAATCTTCCCGTCGAAATAGGCAAAGGCTTCGCCGGCCATGACCACCTCCCTCAAGCGAGCATCGCAAGGGTGGAGTATACCACCGGCCCTTACCCCGGCCTCTCTCCGGCGCAGATGTGCCACATTGTCTTGCGATGGCCCAGCGGACGATTAGTCGTCCGATGCACTCGCTAGCTCATCCCCAGCGCCTTGATGGCGGCGCTGAGGGGATCGGTATAGAAGATGGGATCGACGCGGGCGATCACGTCGCCCGGCACATCGAGGATTTGGCGCTTGCTCTCTACAGGCACGAGGGCACGCTTGGCGCCATTGTCCATCGCTACCTGCAGAGTCTCCACCAGCGACCGTCCCGCCGCGGTGTGCCCTTGCAAGGAAACCTGGCCCACGATGACCAGGCTGGGGAGGACGGGCTTCTGCTTGAAGTGCGAGTAGAGGGCGACGAATGCCGCCATTCCGACGTCGCCGCCGTCGCCGCCGGTGGTGAGATCGACCACCTGCAGGCGGTAGTCGGCAGCATCCACCTGGCCAGTCAGGCCGAGCTCGCCGGCGCGGCCGCGGATGTAGTCGAACGTGGTGGTGAGCGAGTCACGGACGGCCTTGGGGGGGCTGCCGGCAATGCGCAGCTTCCCTGAGCCCGGAAACCCGGTAACCTCAATGCGCACCAGCGCAACCTTGTCGCCGAGTGTCGCCGCGGCCCCATAGGCGCAGCCGGCCGGCAGTGGGTCCGGTGAGATCAGGTCGCGCCCGCCGCCCTCCGGCACGCCCACGAAACGCTCTTCGCGCGTTTCGGCATCGAGGTAGGAGAAGCTGGTCTGGTAGTACTCGAAGGCGCCCAGCTTCTTGAGCTGCTCTTTGACTCGCCGCCGACCTTCCAGGGCGAGCTCCAGATACTCCTGGAGCTCTTCGCGCGTGAACTGTTCGTGGGGATGCAGGAGCTTGAGCAGACCGGAAACGGTCTTGCGCACCGCTCTGACGTCGCGGGCATTGAGGTGTGAGCCCAGGGCAAAGTAGCGGTCGAGCAGCTCGGCGAAGCTGCGCTTGCGCAGCTCGCGCAAGGCCTCGGCCAGGTAGTCGACGATGAAGCCGTAGCCAGTCGTGAAGTGCTCGATCGCCAGCTTCGGGACATCCCAGCCGGGCATGTAGAAGTGGAAGCGGTCGATCAGGGCCATATCCTGCATGGCCGCGGACAAGGGCTGGAACAGGTGCCCGGTCTTGACGAGCACGTCGACGGCGACGTTCACGTTGCCGAGGAAGGCCATGGAGGCGTTGGCGACGACCTCTTCCCGACCACGACTGAAGGAGCCGGCTTCCATGTAGTCCTTCAGGATCTGCACGGCGGCCTTGTCGTCAAACTCGATGCCGGCCACCTCGTCGAAGGCGACAACATCCCACAGCCCAACCAATCCCACCTTGCCGGTGCTCATATTGAAGAACAGGTTGGCCACGGTGGTCTTGCCGCCGGAGACCAGGATGGAGTAGGGCGAGACCTCGCGGTAGACGAAGGACTTGCCGGTGCCGCGTGGCCCCAGCTCGACGTAGTTGTAGTTGCGCTCGGCGACGGGGATGAGTCTGGTCAACAGCAGTAGCTTCACGCGGCGCGAGTAGTAGGCAGGCTCGAGCCCGATGGAGCGGATGAGCAGGTCCAGCCACTCATCGGTAGTGAATTGGGCACGGCCGTCCACATACTCGGCCAGATCAAAGCCGGCGAGCTGGATCGGGCGGATGTCGGTGATGTAGAACGGCCGCGACTTCTCGCCCTCGTCGTCGTCGGGGCGATAGTCGATGTCGACCTGTCCCCAGATGCCACCTTCCAGCAGACGGGGATATTGGCGGATGAGCTGATCGGGGACGTGCAGGAAGCGGTTGCCGAAGTTGGCCATCTCCGCCCAGTCTTTGTCCGCCAGCGCGCGGACCCGCACCTTGTCGATGAGCGTCCCCTGACCGCGATCCTTGATGGCAAACTGGGCCTTGTTAGCCTCGTCCGGCCGGATGAAGTTCTCGGCGACGGTGAAGTTCACGAGGCGGAGGCCGGCGTCGATGGCGGCTTCGTCGTCGGTCGCGCAGTACTTGCCCAGCAGGTATTCCAGGACGTAGACGGGCACGTTGGCCCCGACTTTGACCTTGCGGACGAGGTCCTTGCGCACGAGCTTGCCGGCGAAGATCTCCGAGGCTTTGCGGTCGAGGTCACTCAGCGCCGGCATGGTGTGGTACTCCAAATTCCAAATCGCGCAGTGAATCGCGAGATCATAGGGCGATCTTGACGGCGAGTGGATCGGGTGGGGGCGTGGGTACCAGCTCCCGCCCCGTGTCGGCGTCCAGCAGCACCAGGCGGACGCTGGCTCCCACCTGGTCGGTGACCAGGAGCAGCGTCACTCGATCCGGCTCGAGGCGGCGCTCGGCGCTCTCTTGTTCGTAGCGGAGCTGGACGTTGCCGGTGGCTTCGTCGAAGCCATAGGTGGCGGACACCATCGTCGTGATCGCCGTCGTGTTTGCCTGGTCGCTATCGCGCAGCTCCAGGCGCACGCGCGGCGCCGCGACGTCCAGCATGCTCGACGCGACGCCGCTCACCGTGGCGGAGAAAAAGCGGGTGCTGACGGCTTTGCTGCCCGGCTCGATCCGCCAGGTGAAGTCATCCTCGCGCGCGCTCAGCCCGGCTGGCCGGGCCGTGAGCACGGCCACTGGGATGATCAGCTCCTGGGGCGACAAGCCGCCATGAAAATAGGCGGCGGCGCCACCCGGTGACTTGAAACAGGCGAAGCCCCAGGGGGTCGCCAGCTCCAGATCGCCCTTGAGGCCAAAGTCAGCCGCCCGGGCGCGCAGAAAGGCCGGGCTGGCGGCCCCGCCCTGGCCCACCCAGACGCGCCGGCTCAGCTCGACCGTCTTGCCGCCGGGCGGATCGATCCGGGCGGCGCTGTCGAGCGCATCGCCGAACAGATAGCCGTGGTCGGCGCTGACGACGATCGTGCGCACGCCAAGGTCGGCGAGCGCGCGAAAGGCGCGCTGCAAGTCGCGCAAGACGCCATCCATGTACTGGCGGGCGGCACGCGCGTCGTCGCCTTCGCCGAACAGGTCGATCTCCTGCGACGTCACCAGGATCAGGTCGGCCTGCTTGATACGCGCCTGGAGCGCCGGCCTGGCCGGCAACAGGTCGGCGAGCTTGACCGGGCAGACCTGCCGCCCGGCGGCCTGGGCCACCAGGTAGTCCAGGCGATCCTCGCGCACCTTCAGCGACTGACCGGCGATTTTCAGGGTGAGCTTGCCGTTTGTCCCTGCCGCCAGCTCCAGGTCGCGCTCCGCTCGTGGCAGGAGCGCCGCCATGCCCACCGCGGTCAGCGTTGGGAAGGTGGCGATCGCCGGCAGCAGGGTGTGCTCGAAGCGCACATCGAGGCCGCTCAGCAGGTCCGCGGCCATCTCGAAGCGCAGCGCGTCCACCAACACGTAGGCCGTCTTGCCGGCGTCCAGCGCCGGGAGGACGTAGGCGCCGTAGATGTCCCGCTGGCGGAGCACACCAGGTAGGTGAAAGCCGGTCTCATGGTACGCATGGACAAAGGCTTCGGCCAGGAGCGAGGCGGCGTCCATATAGGCGCGGCGCGCCCGGGCGACGAGCTGCTGGAGATGCTCGTGCTGGGCGCCGAGGTCGAACTCGTTAGCCCGTCGCTCTAGGTGGCGCTGGCCGGCATCGAGCAGGCGCCAGGGCTGGTCCCCCGCCGTGTAGCCAGCGAAGAGCGCGGCGGCGTCCGGTGGGTGGTGACGCCAGGCCGCGCTGACGCGGTCCGCCGTCAGCAGCATCTGCCCGCTGGCGGCGATCAGCGCCCAGCGCGCCTGCACCTCCGGCTGCTGCTGCGACCAGAAGCCGGACTGGCGCGCCGTGACCCTCTCGACGAGGTCTGCCATCGTAGGTGGAGACAGGGCAGCGACGGAGGCTTGATCCTCCTGGTCCGGCGCCGCCAGCGCCGCTTCCACCAGCGCTTGCAGCGCCGTTTCCGTGGCGAGGAAAGTCTGCACGTGGTCGAGCTGCCCGGGAGCAAACCGTGCCGCGCCCAGCCTCAACTGCTCCTCGACCTGTTGCGCTTGCGCCGCGTAGCTGCCGCTCAGGTCGCGGCGTAGGCGCCAGGTCTGCGCCAGCTCACGACACGCCTCACGAGCGACCGGCTGGCGCGCTGCCGGCAGGCCGGTCAGTGCGGTGGGGATCGCGCCGGCAAGCGTGGAGAGCAGATCAGTCGTCAGGACGTGTCGCACCAGCAGCGCCCGTGCCGCGGCCGGATCGCTCGGGATGGTGAGATAGTGCGGCAAGTCGTAGCCCGCGACGAGGAGCTGCCACAGATCCGGGACCGCCCGTTTCTCCGTGAGTGTAGCGTCGTAGGCGTCGCTCCCGAGGAACCGGAGGGCCAGATCGGGCGGGGCATCGGTGCCGAAGATGAGAGCCAGCGTGCCAGTGGCAGCCGAGCCTCGCTCTCCGAGCTGATCCAACTCTTCCAGGCTCAGCACGTTGGCGTCGACCTGCTTGACCACCCTGCTGAGCGCCTCCTGGCCCAACCGGTCCCTCAGGGCGCGGCGGGCGAGCACGGACAGGCGGGTGTTGCGCGTCGACGCGTCTGCGCCCGGATGGAGGACTGCTCCGGCCAACTCCGCCTCCATCAAGGCGCCGCCCGTGCCGGCGCGGTCCCGGGGGACGTAGATCACCAGGCGCGGCGCGGTCTCGCCTTCCAGCCACGAGTCGACGCGGTGACGGAGGTCAAAGAAGCTGCCTTCGTAGACGGCGACGGCAGCGTGCTCGGGCGCAACGACGCGAGCCACCCGCTCGTAGTAGCGCTCGGGGTCATACCAGACGACGAGGCCGTGCTCGTCCACTTGCCGGGCCACCAGCCGGCGCAAGACGTCGGTGACCACGCCGGCTGTGCCGGGAGCAGCTACGGCAGTGCCGGACGAGGGAGCCGCCACGTGGCGCCGTCCTTCCCGAACTCCTGCTGGTTGCCGGTGCGCAGGCCCTATAGTAGCGCGTGTTGGAGAGGGCACGCCACGGCAAGCGGACGCCCATTAGCCTGCAGCCCTACATCATGCAGACCTACATGCTGCACGTCTGCATCCTGCACGTCTACATGCTGCACGGCTGCAGGCTGCGCTTGGGGTCGGGCTACTCCAGCACGATGTGCACGCCTTCGGCCACCAGGGTGAGCAGATGCTCGCGGAGGCGGCTGATGGCCCGGTCGACGGCCGCTTCGGAGTCCAGTGTCCCGGCGAAGAACTCCAGCAGGCGAACGCGCTTGACGCCCGGCGTACCGGGCGGCGTGGGTGGCGCGGTGATCTCCCCGAGCCGAGCCAGCGCCCTAGCCTGGAGGCCGTCCATGGCGGCGAGGTCGGAATCCATCTGGGCGATGGTGGCGTGACAGGCTGGACAGGTGACCTCGCCATCGGGGAGGATGACGGCCTGACGCGCCCGCCCGTCCGGGGCGTCGCCGGTTTGCTCCGGCTGATCGACCGCGCACAGCCGCGCTTGAAGCGGCGCGAGCAGCGCGGGCTGGGCGTCCGCGGCGACCTCGATCCATTGGGGCTGGTTACGCACCACGTCGATCGCAGCCCGGTATGCGTCGTTGCGCTGTTGGTGGCAGGCGTCGTAGCGCGCGCGGTAGGCCGTGGCGACGGTGTCGCTGAGGCTCGCCAGCGCCGGGAGGTGGGCAGCGAGGTCGGGAGCCTCGACGGCGGCGCGCAGCTCGGCCACCGTGGCAGGCAACAGACCGTCGGGCGACGCGGACGCCGGATCGCCGCTGGCAGCGCCGTTGAGGGCCGGCCACATCGCCTCGATCGCCTGCCGCGCCCGGCGGATGGTCTCCAACCCAGCCGGGTCCAGCGCCTGCCGCATTTGGCGGACGCGGTCGCGCGCTTGTTTGAGGGTGTTGCCCTCGCCGGCCAGGATGCGCACACAGTCGTCGGCGGTGGAGCGCTGCAGCAGCTCCAGATTGGACTGGTAGTCGGCCAGGTCGTCCAGCAGCGCGGCGGGGAGGTGCGCGGCACGAGCGGTAGCCAGTAGCGGCAGCAGGAGTCGCGTCTCCTCGTCCGCCAGCTTGTTGGCAGCCGCGACGAGCGCGGCCTCCTCCACGTCCACCTCGCCGCCGGTCAGCTCCTCGAGGTGGGCCGCGGCGGTGGTGAGCGTGCGTAGGGCGATGGCCTCACGGGGGGCGAAGGAGGCATTGTGGAAAGCCGGGGGGCTGATAAAGGGCGGCCGGCAGAGGGGATTCTGGTGGCTGCCAAAGCGCTGGCCCTGGGTCGTGACCTCGATCGCCCCGGCGCGCAGGAGCACCGCCAGCACCAGCCGCAAGACGTCCGGCTCCCAGCCGTAGCCGAAGCCGCCGAAGTGGGCTTCTAGAGCGCGGCCGGTGACCTTGTTGCCGTAGCCGTGCTCACGTTTGAGGTAGTCGAGCACCTCCCGCGCCACACCAGCCGCCATGTTGGGGACATACTTGCCGGCATCCCTGGCAACCAGGTGGAAACCTTGCTCGCCGTCGTAGAAGACGGACGGCAAGGCGTTGAGATTGGCGGCCTTGAGGACCTCCTCGGCTTCGTTGCCCTTCAGTGGGCGGGCGCCCATCTTCAGCTTGGGGTACAGCTCGGGCGTGGCGAGGTCCAGCAGCTTGCGCAGGGCCTCGGCGAAGGTCTTGCCGCCGAGGGCGGAGCCGTCGTGGGCGACGCCGCGGAAGAGGCCCGTGCCCGCCAGCAAGGCCGCTTCCAGCTTCTCCTGCAGGCGGCGGCGCAGGCGGGACTCTTCCTGCTTTTCGCCGGCCAGGGATTCCGCCTCGGCATTGGTGATCCGGTTCTGGCCCCGCGCCTGCTCGTAGGTGGTGATCATTTGCCGGGAGGCGTGGAGGTTGGCGATTAGGCGATCCAGCTCGGTGGTGAATGCCATGACCCAGGAGACGTCGTTGAGGTGCGCTTGCTGGCGACTGCCGTCGCGCGCCTCGCTCAGCTTGCGCGGCAGCTCGTCGGCGCCGTCCGCTGTCAGCAGGGAGATGGCGATCTGGCCCTCCTCGCCGGCCCGCGCATCGTCGACGCGGAGGCCGACACGAAAGGTGCGCAGGTTCTCAAAGCGGTAGGTTTTCAGGCGGGGATCGGCGAAGATCTCCGCCAGCAGGTCGCGCTTGATCTCGTTGCGCTCGCGTGGGGAGGGGTCCAGGTACTTGCGGCGCTCGGTCTGCCAGTTCTTCTCCTGCGCGGTCTGGAGCTTGTAGCCCTCCTCGGTCTCGCGGACGAATTGGGCCGTTTTCAGGCGCTCCAGTGCGGCCTCGACCTCGGCCAGCGGCTGGCCGGCGTCGACGCGCTCCACCAGCACGGCGGCCAGGTTGGCCGGCGTGCGCGGTAGGTCGCGCACGTATTCGAGCAGGCAGAGCGCCTTGGCCGTGCGCGCCGCCCAGCCGCCGTCGGCCGGGTCGGACTGGAAGCGCTGGGCGATGTCGCTGACGTCCTTCTGCTTCTCGCTGCCGACGTTGCCTTCGACCAGCTCGTAGACGCGGTCGAGGGTGACCAGGGTGCCGATAGGACGGTCCGCCATGGCAGTACGCTCGTTGACCAGCATCTCGTAGGCCTGCTTGATGATGGTGCGGTTGGCGCCGCCCAGATGCTTGGGCGCGCCGGGCTGGAGGCGGATGCCGGAGACGATGTCGATGGACAGGTCGATGTAGTGGGGCAGGTAGGGGTAGAACTGGACGAAGTCGTCCTCGCGCACGTCGCTCTGGCGGGTGGTGCGCTCGATATGGCAGGCGGCGTTGAGCAGGCCCTGGTGCGCAGCGAAGAGGGCTCGCAGGGCAGCGGCGGCCTCGGGCTTCTTGGAGAGGACGCGCCGGGTGGCCACCTCGCGGATGTCAGCCGGGGCCAGGTCGACGTGGTACTTGAAGCGATCTTGCAGCTTGGCGAGCTGCACCTGCTTGGAGTCGATGGCCGCGACGACCTCGTCCAGCTTCTCCTGAGAGGTGACGATGATCCAGACCGGCGCCGGCGCCTGGCGGGCCTTGACGCGGTTGTTGCTCTCCTTGCCGAACTGCTCGACCACGGCACGCAGGTCCTCGATCTTCTCGGCGCTGCGGGCGACGTACTGACCGACCTCGTCGATGATGAAGACGAGGGCCTTGCCCGGCCGGCGTCGCGCCGCCAGCTCGAAGGTGCGCTGCACCACCCTGGCGACGGTGAGATCGGGCTCCCTGCCGGCAATGGAGCGGGCCCAGGAGTCGGCGGCCGGGTAGGTCTGGGCATCCATAGCGTGGAGGATGGCGCTGGCGCGAGCGATCTTCTGGGCGCCCTTGCGGGCCAGGCGCCACTCCAGGTGGAAGAGCAGCCGGCAGCGCTCGCTAAACTCGGCCAGCTTCCCCTCGCGCTCCAGCTCGATCTCCAGCTCGGCGGCCTGGTAGTCCTCGGCGTAGTCGAGCTCGCGCAGCAGCACGCGGTACATGATCTCGGCCATGCGCTCGTTAGCCTTGCGCACGGCGGCGTCCACGGAGACGTCGAACATGATGGCCTCGGTGGGGATGCGGGCATTGATGCTCTCGACCAGCGCCGGCACGCGGGGATCGCGAAACTGCCGCTTGAACAGCTCGGCGGCGGGCGTGCCGAGGATGTCGCGGTTAGCCAGGACGTAGCCGAGGTTCTTGGCGAAGGAGGACTTGCCGGAGCCGAAGAAGCCGGAGACCCAGACGCCGATGCCTTCGTGCGGGCGGGCGGGCGCTTCGGCGATGGCGTCGAGCAGCTCGCGGTACTCGGCGCTGATGCGCTCCGTGACGACGTACTCGGTGAGCTCGGCGTGGACGGCACGCTCGTCGGTCTGATCGACCTTGATGACCTCTTCGATGGCGTGGTCCAGGTCGCGTTCCAGCAGGTCACGGATGGTGCGCATGGGTGAGGCTCCTCTGCAGCCGCTGCTCGGTAAGGCTACTACACCGTGGGATGTGGTATGCTACCGGTGCTATTAATGGCCGGCGACAAGAGCCCTCGGGCTCTGCCGAGGTCACACTCGGCTAGCCGGCCGATTCCTCCGACTTCTCGCGCGTCAGTAGTAGGTCGTCGAGCTTCGATTGAACATTTCGTACTCGCTCACGATCTTATCCCTGATCAGCACATACGACCGATCGTCCCCGCCTTCCCACTTTCGCTGCACCGCCCAGCAGCAGTAATCCGCTACCTGTAGGCAGGGATCGCTCGCTGCCGGCCAGAACTGCGTCCGAAATCGCGCCGGCCCAATCCCCTGAGAGACTACATCATCGACCGCCTGGCGAAAAATGGCCCGCAGCCGACGGGTTCCCAGCGCGGCGGCTACGACGAAAAGCTCGTCGTTAGGAGCGAGAATGCGCGGCGCGAGATTGCGGAAGTGATAGGACCAGGCCAGCTTGTAGAAGCCGGCCTCGTTTTGCAAATGTGGCTGGGTTTTCGACTTGTCGAAGATCGTGGCGTCGACTTGGAATTCGTGGCCGGCCAGGACGCCGAACACCGCGTCTCGAACGGCTTGTTGATCCTCAGTTGCGTGGAACTCTTGAGTCAGCTCGTGTCCGTCCCAGGCGAGCTGGCGCCGCAACGCCAACAGATCCTCGGCGATGGTGCAATTGGCAAGTGTCACCGTCGTCAGGATAAAGTAGCGGGACGCTCCCTTGCGCCGGCTAAAGTCGAAGTTACCGCCTTCATCGGCGAACACATGCACGCGTGCCACGCTGATCAGGCCCTCCAGACCCGGCGATCTAAGGCTGCTCAGCCCCGGTACAGATCGCCGCGGCCGTGGGCGATGGCGTAGGACTTGTCGGAGCGGCATTTGGCAGCGACGCGGTCGGGCCAGTAGCGCATGGCGGTGTGCGACCAGTCGAAGTCGCCGGCCTCCAGCCGCTCCCAGTGCTTGCGCGGCTCGCTAGACCAGGCGGGGACGATGGTGTGCAGGGGCGCCAGGTTGAGGATCACGCCGTCGTCCGGCTCGGGCGCCCAGCCCACAGTCTCGCCGCGCTCGTTCCGGGCACTGGCGATGGCGGCGAGGCGCTGGGCGAAGGCTTCGAGGTCGCTGAGCGCCTTCTCCAGGTCGTCGCGCTCGCGCCGGAGCCGCCGCTGCTCGGCGCCCTGGGCGGCCGTGCCGGCAGCGGCCAGCTCGGCGATGCGCAGGCGGGTCTGGTTGAGCTTGCCGCCGAGGTAGCGCGGCCCCTGGATGCTGTAGAGGGTGTCGCGGGTGACGCGCTCGTGGAACAGGTAGAGGCTGTAGTCGCGTTTGGGCGACTGGAGCAGCCAGTAGATGGGCCGCTTGCGGTAGCGCTGGACGTGCTGCTTGAAGAAGTCGCCGGCCACGTAGCGGCGCAGGCTGCCGCGTGGGTCGTGGGCATCGCCGCCAAGGGCCGCTACGACCTCCGCCAGGCCGGCCTCGCCCAGCATGAGCGCCAGCGCCTGCTCCACCCTAGCGGCCAGGTCGTCGGGGTGGCCAGCGTCCAGCGGCGCCAGGCCGCTGGCGATGTGGATCTCGTGCAGCCCGGCGGCGACCTCCGCGGAAAAGCTACCGCGACCCAGCGCGCCCTCCTCGCCCGGCCTGAAGCGTCCCAGGACGATGCCGGCGGCATAGGCAACCCAGCGCCGGGCGAGCTCTTCCCGGCTGGCGGGAGCCTCAACGGCCACCTCCTCAGCCGGCGCGCTCTCCGCCGCTTCACCGTCCGCCACCTCTATGGACATGGACGGCCCGGCCAGCTCGGCCTCGATAGCGGCGCGGTCCGCCGTCCCGATGCCGTAGAGGCGGTAGACCTCCTCGTCGATCTGCCGCTCCACCCCGGCCCGTTGCGCCGTGCGCGCGGCTGGGCCGGCTGGTGGGGGAAGGGGCCCCCTCTCCGGCTTCGCCACCTCTCCCCCAATTCTGGGGGAGAGCGGATACGGCAACATCACCCGCGAAAACGGCTGGTCGTCCCCGGCCCGGGGCGGGTTGGGGTCTGTCTCTTATACACATCTCCGAGCCCACGAGACAGGCAGAAATCTC
>CALBSQ010000200.1 GCA_937967325.1 uncultured Chloroflexota bacterium | reverse complement strand
TCCTACCGCCTCGGACCAACTGGCCGGCGCGAAAACGTGTGGCGCACTTCCACCACGGACGGCGCTGGCCTACTTTGACTGCACAGACTACCCTGGGATGTACACGCGGCTCCAGGGGGATATCGATGGTCCGCGCCTGGCCGCGCAGTTCCGTGAGCACCCGTCCCACGACGAGTACGTCCAGGCGCGAGCACCGGCAGTGCCGGCGCTGGCGGCGCGACAGCCCGCCACGGGAGACGAGCGGGCGGAAATGGCGCCGGCCGCCACGCCTCCGCAGAGCCCGGCCAGGCAGCTCCGCATCTTGATCCAACGCTACGCCGAGATCGTGACCCGCGACCGGCGCAACCTGTGGCTGCTCCTGCTGCAGGCGCCCATCATCGCGGCGCTCGCCGCGGTGATCGCCAAGCCCCACGCGCTCACCGAGCTGCCCGACGCGGCCGGCAGCCGCAGTCTCCTGATCATCATGAGCTGCAGCATGATCTGGCTGGGCGCTATGAACGCGGCGCGGGAGATCGTCAAGGAGCTGCCCATCTACCGGCGAGAGCGCATGGTGGGGCTTGGTCTCGCGCCGTACCTCGCCTCGAAGTACGTCGTCCTTGGCGGCCTGTGCCTGTTCCAGGCCGCGACACTGCTCCTGGGCATCGGATTGCGCGCGCGCTTGCCCGCGCAGGGTATCCTGCTCTCCGGGCCGCTGGAGCTGTACGTCACCCTGCTGCTGTCGGCGGTGGCCGGGCTGGCGATGGGCCTCATGCTGTCGACGCTGTTCAACAACGCTGACCGGGCCACGGCGCTCATTCCCTACCTGCTCATTCCCCAGATCATCTTCGTCGTGGCCAAGCTGGAAGGTTTCGGCTCGGCCGTGGCCTCCCTCACCATCAGCCGGTGGTCGCTGCAGGCGCTGGGGGCGACGGTGGACCTCGCCAAGTTCCCGGCGGCGCTCGGCGGACTCGACCCGAGCGAGTACACGCATAGCGTGTCGTTTCTCCTCTCGCGCTGGCTCATTCTGCTCGCCATGGCCGCGGCCTTCGCAGCGGCCGGCCTGTTCTTTCTCAAACGGCACGATGGCGAGCTGATGTAGTTGCGCGCTTCACGCGCCAGGCGCTAGGAGGGATAGGGGACGTGCTCTCACCGGGCGACACACTGGCGGGCCGATACGTCGGCGTCGACCGGCTCGGTGCCGGCGGTCAGGGCAGCGTCTACGTCGCCACCGACGAGCGCCTGGCAGGCAAACGCTGGGCGATCAAGGAGCTCCGGCAAGAGGGTGGGGCGCCATCCGGCTCGCTCCTGAGGCAATTCGAGCAGGAGGCCAGGATTCTCGCGCACCTGGATCATCCCGGCCTGCCCAAAGTGGTCGACTACTTCGGCGAGGGCGGCAACTATTACCTTGTGATGGAGCTGATTGAAGGCGACGACCTGGACGTGCGCGTCAAGGCGGCCGGCGGGCCTCTTCCCGAGGCCCAGGTGGTGGACGTGGGTCGCCAGTTGTGTACCATCCTCGACTATCTCCATACGCTTCCGTCCGCACCCGGTCATCCATCGCGACCTGAAGCCGGCAAACGTCAAGATCACCGCCGACGGGCGGGTGAAGCTGGTGGATTTCGGCCTGATCAAGGTCGCGGCGCGCGGCGACCCCTCTCGCACGGTCATTCGCGGCTCCGGAACGCCCGGCTTCGCGCCGCTGGAGCAGTACGGCCGCCAGGGAGGGACGGACGCTAGGGCGGACCTGTACGCTCTGGGCTGTTGCCTCTACGTTTTAGCGACGGCGACGCTGCCGTCCGAAGCGCCGGACCGCGCCGCCAATCCCCGCCTGCTGCGACCGGTGCGCGCGCTCAATCCGGGGGCTGCGCCAGAGCTGGCCCAGGCGATCGAGCGGGCGATGGCCCTCCACGCGGGCGACCGCTACCAGAGCGCGACGGAGCTCCGGAGGGCGCTGGATCGCTCCGGCCGGCTCCACGTGTCTGAGGGCGCTGCCTGCCTGCGCTGCGGCGCTTCCTTCGCTTCCGGCCAGAAGTTTTGTCCCCGTTGTGGCGCTGCCGTGGGACAGGCGCAGTCGCTCCCACCGGCGGCCCTCCTTGCCCTGATCGGCGCGGCGCTGGGAGTCGGGCTGGCCCTGACGCCCTGGCTGGCGTCGCCGAACCACGACACGGCCAGGTCGATTGCCGTGACCGTGGGCTGCATCCTGTTCGCCTGCGAAGGCGCCACCGCCGGCGCACTGGTCGGGTACCGGGTGTCGCCCACCAGGCTGCTGTTCTTTCCCCAGGCGCTCCGGCTAGGCATGGCTGCGCTGGCGGGCGAAGCGATCCTGGCGGTGCTCACGGTCCTATGGTATCAGCAAGCCCATCCTGCGCTGTCGCCGATGGCGGTGAGCGCGCTCGTCGCCGGGGTGGGCGCTTGTCTGGGCGTGCTGGCGTTGCTGGGAGCGCCGGGGGTTCGGCGGGCCTGGCCGCGCTGACGGCTGCTGGTCGGGCCGCGCCGACATATAGGTAGGGTACGCAGCTATGGGCTCCTGGACGCAGCGGCAAGCCGGACCACTCAAGGTAGCGTTGCTGTGCTTGGTGGTATTGGCCAGCTATGGGCTCTACCTGGGCATCTACGCTCGCCTGGCGCCGGCGCAAGCAGTCGCCGCGCCGGCCGGCTCCCCTACGCTCACTGCTGTTGCCCCTTCGCCTACCCCGCCGGCGAACGCCACGACCAGCGCCGCCTCGATCGCCGCGGCGGCCGTCTCGCCGGTCGCCCCCTCGCCCACCGTCGCGCCGACGGCAGCGCCGACGCTGACGCCTACCCCGCCAGCTACGTCCACGGCGACGCCCACCTCGACCGCCACTGCCACGGTGACGCCTGCACCGACGTTTACGGCCACCCCGGCGCCTGCTCCTTCGCCCGTGTCGCCCACGCCGGCTCCAGCTCCGGCGGCTGGAGCCGCAACGGTGGGTCCGCTGCAGCCGGCGCTCAACATTCGTCAGGAGGCGGGCAGCGGCCTTCGCGTCGGGCTGCGTCGTGCCGACGGTACGCCGATCGGCGGCATCTACGTCCAGGTGTACAACCAGATCAGCGACGTGAGCGGCAACCCCGCCTTTGGCGATCCGGTCAGCGACGGCAACACCGACAACACCGGCCTCATTTCCTTCAAGGAGGCGCCTGGGACCTACGCCCTGAAGATCAACGGGCTCAACGGCTACACCTGGGGCAGTCCGTACAACGTGAAGGTGGCGGCAGACCATGCCACCGTCGTCGGCGTCACGCTCGGGCGGCTAACGGTGGGGCTCGAAGACGCCGATGGCAAACCCCTCAACCAGTACGTGCAAGTGTTCCGGCAGCAGGCCGATGTTAGCGGCGCGCCGGCCTTCGCCGACGCCGCGGCTGACGGCTACACTCAGAACACCGGGGTGATTCGGTTTGATCTGACGCCGGGCGTCTACGCGCTGAGAATCTCCGGTCTGCCAGGGTACCCGTGGGGGAACCAGTTCAACTACGGCGTCTCGGCCGGCAAGACGGCGCAGCTCACCATCGTGCTTGGGCGCATTGTCGTCGGCGTGTCCGACGTGAGCCAGAAGCCCGCCTCGCGCTACGTCCGCGTATTCTCGCTGCAGAAGGACGTCAACGGCAAGCCGGCGCCCAAAGATCAGGTGAGTGACGGGTATACCTCCGGCCAAACTGGGCTGGCATCGTTCGACCTGACCGCCGGCGATTATGCCGTCGCCGTCGATGGCTTCGACCCGCAACTGGTGTCGGTGGCGTCGGGCAAGACGCAGACCGTTCGTCTCACCGGCGCCAAATGATAGGCAACGACCATCTCCCTCCATCAAGGAGGACGCTCCTCGCCGGGCAATTGCTGCTCCTGGCGGTTGCCCTCCTGCTGCTCTCCGCCTGCAAGGGACTCACCGTGCATATCACCAGCACGACCAGCATCAACAGCGACGGCAGCGGCACGCGCGTCGTGACGGTGGCCATCAACGAGGCGGCCTATGCCATTTCTCAGGCGGCCGGCGACCCGTTCGGCAAGGCGCGGCTCATCGCCGACGCGGCCGGCGCCCACCTGGATGAGTTCAAGGAGGGCGGCTTCGAGGGCGTCAAGGTCACGAAAGAGTTTGCCAGTCTGACGGAGCTCTCCCAACTGAGCAGCGGATCGCGCCTGTTCAGCCAGCTCGACCGAGTCGACGTGCAGGTGCAGGGCAGCGCGACGACGTTGCATGTGCAGGTTGACCCGCCCGCGCTCCAGTTTGCGGGGCAACGCCTCGACGTGTCGTCGCTGGCGGACTTCACCTACACGATCACCGTGCCGGGCCGACTGGTCAGCAGCAACGCCGACCACGTGGCCGGCAACAGCGCCACCTGGCAACTGGCGCGCGTCACGTCGCCCAAGCAGCTCAGCGTGAGCTGGACGTTGGCGGCGGCGCAGCGGAGCTCCGGGATGAGTCTCCCTGAGCTGGCAGGTATCGTCGTCGGTTTGTTACTCGTCGTCGGGATCGTCCTCGGAGCCTTCCTGTTGGGACAGCGGCGAGGCGGTAAAGGAGGCGAGGTACGCCTTGCACACCCTGGCGCGGTCTGTCCGACCTGCGGCTTTCGATCAGCGGGGAATCAGCGCTACTGCCCTCGGGACGGCAGCGCGCTGGAGCCGCCGGCTCGGTCACGCAGCCAAGAGGGGCGGTGATCGGGACACTAGAGTCGGTAAATGGGAAGAGACGTATGAGGAGGCCGTGAGAGGTGTCGCCGGGGATGCCGTGGCGACCTGCGGAATTGGGGTTCGTCGACGATGCTCAAGCTGAAAGGATACCAACTCTGTGAAGAATCTCCTCGCAGCAGTGGAGACGCGGCGCGATGTCTTACGGCTACTGCCGCGGACATGCAGCTTTGTGGCACTGGGCCTTCTGGCGTCATGCGGTGTCGCTACCCGTGCGGCAAGTGGACCGTCGAGCACGGTGGCCCCCATCTTGAGCGCCAATCGCCCGACTGCGTCCCCCACGGCCTTTACTGTAAACTGGCCCTCACCGACACCATCACCGCTGGGTGGATTGAGCACACCAACGGCGGTTCCGACGCCTCCTGCTACTGAGCTGCCGGTACCGCCCGCTGCTACTGTCACGCCCGTAGCAAAGCAGCGGGTGGCGACGTCACAGAGCCTCAATCCGCCGGCATTCTCCGTAATGGCCACCATCCCCGTTGGCAAAGGCCCGACGAGCGTGGCCGTAAACCCCACGACCGGACGTGTCTACGTGGCCAACGAGGGAAGCAATAGCGTTTCCGTCGTAGATGGCATGAATGCCACCGCGGTCGCGGCTGTATCCGTAGGTGCTGGGTTGTTTGGCGTGGCGGTGAACCCTGCTACCAACCGCGTGTACACGGCCAATGGCACGGATAACACGGTCTCGGTAATCGATGGAGCAAGCAATGCCGTGATTGAAACCGTGG
>CALBSQ010000199.1 GCA_937967325.1 uncultured Chloroflexota bacterium | reverse complement strand
TCGCCTTGACGCCAGAACAACTCACACAGCTCGACGAGCTCTGGGAGATCGTCGGACGTCGGCAGTTTTAGGAAGGGGTCTGTTTGTCAGGTGGCGCCGGGGCGGGGACTGCGGTCCGCCGCCAGAGTCCGGCACTGCGGTGCATCGAACGGCTCTGGAGGAGAAAACGGCTACCTTGTTTGGACGCGCGCTTGCCCTCTGTCCCGACGGCAGTCGCGTGCTCTGGCGGCGGACCGCAGTCCCCGCCCCGGCATCGGCACTGTTCTGACGACATCCGGTGTTGACAACCGCGGCGCGGCAGCGTTATATTCTCGCTAGAAGCCAGTCGCACCTCGTTCGGTGAGGCGGCGGTACGGACAGAGGCCACTGACCTCGAACGTCGAGAGACGCCCCAGGTCAGGACAGGTCACCCCGGCTTAAGGGGTGACTCCAAGTGGCTCGCCCCGGCAAGCGGGGCGCTACGCCGTGCCGCGCCAAAGCTCGACGAGTAGGGGTGCATCGGGAGTGCCGCTTGGCGCCCGGTGAAGCTGGACGCCCATCCGGCGTCACCTCTGCCTATGGTCCGACGGCAGTGGGCGCGGCGGAAGGAGGGCGGCATGAAACCTGGGTGTAGACCTGTTCGCTCTTCTTCGCGCACGCCCAGGAGCCGCGTCTGACCTAGTCCGGTGACTTCCTCGGCGTGCGCCTCCCCGCACGTTGCAAGAGGAGGAATCCACCGATGATCACTGAGCTTGAGACCCCTCGCACCGCTGTCCGCCGCGCGGCGGTGCTGGACGACGCCCATGTGGGCGACATCCGCGGCGCGCTCGGCACGATCCGGCAGTACGACGACGCCCCCCGCCGCACCTGGAAAGCGAAGCTGCTTACCCTGTTGGCGGTCATGGGGCCGGGGCTGGTCGTGATGGTGGGCGACAATGACGCCGGGGGCGTCGCCACCTACGGGCAGGCCGGGCAGAACTACGGTACCAGCCTGCTCTGGGTGCTCCTGCTGCTCATTCCAGTGCTGATCGTCAACCAGGAGATGGTGGTACGGCTCGGTCTGGTGACCGGCGTCGGCCACGCCCGTCTCATCATCGAGCGATTCGGCAAGTTCTGGGGCGCCTTCTCGGTCGGCGACCTGTTCCTGCTCAACTTCCTCACCATCGTGACGGAGTTCATCGGCATCAGTCTGGGCATGGCCTACTTCGGCGTCAGCCCCTACGTGTCTGTCCCCCTCGCCGCGCTGGCGCTCATCGTCTTCGTGGCGACCGGCAGCTTCCACCACTGGGAGCGCTGGATGTACCTGTGCGTGGCGACCAGCCTCCTGGTCGTCCCGTTGGCCCTCCTGAGCCACCCATCGTTGGGACCGGTTGTCCACGACTCCGTCGTGCCGGGCGTGCAGGGCGGCCTGGACTCCACGGCGCTCCTGCTGATCATCGCCATCGTCGGCACCACGGTCGCGCCCTGGCAGCTCTTCTTCCAGCAGTCCAACGTGATCGACAAGCGCCTGACGCCGCGCTGGATGGCCTACGAGCGCGCCGACACGGTCATCGGCGCCTTCGTCGTGATCCTCGGGGCGGCCGCCCTGATCATCGCGGCCGCGTTCGCCTTCCAGGGCACCGACCTTGCCGGCAGGTTTTCGGACGCCGGCGCCGTTGCCGGCGGCCTGCTCCAGCACGTCGGGCCGTTGGCCGGGGCCTTCCAGGCCATCGTCCTGATCAACGCCGGGATCATCGGCGCCTCCGCCGTGACGCTGTCGTCATCCTACGCCTTCGGCGACGTCTTCAAGGTCAAGCACTCCCTGCACCGGAGCTGGAAGCAGGCGAAAGGCTTCTACGCCATCTATGCCGTGACCGTTTTGGCGGCCGCCGGAATCGTGCTGATCCCGAATGCGCCACTGGGGCTGTTGACCGAGGCGGTGCAGGCGCTCGCCGGGGTCCTGCTCCCTAGCGCGACGGTATTCTTGCTGCTCCTCTGCAACGACCGCCAGGTGTTGGGGCCTTGGGTGAACAAGAACTGGCTCAACGTCCTGGCAAGCGCCATCGTCGGCGTGCTGGTCATGCTCTCGCTCATCCTGGCGGCGACGACGCTGTTCCCCGCCATCGACGCCAAGGCGCTGGCGGCGGCGTTGGGCGCGGCGCTGGGGCTGGGCCTCCTGGTGATCTGGCTCGTGCAGCTCCGTGGCCGCGGCGCAAGCCGGGAGATCGATCCGGTCCTGCTGGCGGACAGGGCCACCTGGCGAATGCCGCCGCTGCCGGAGCTCACCATGCCGGCGTGGTCGCTCACCCGCAAAGTGGGCATGTTCACGCTCCGTGGTTACCTGGTCCTCGCCGTAGTCCTGCTGATCGCCAAGGTCATCTCCTTGGCGATCTCCGGGCAAGGGACCGGCGCTGGTTAAGCCGTCGGGGTAGGGGCAGGTCTCTGTGCCTGCCCTGCCTCCCGCACCAGCGGGTGCCACCGTGGCGGCGGCGACCAGGGCAGGCACAGAGACCTGCCCCTACCCCGACGGTCGATGCTGCGCGATCGCGGGGCGAATGGCCCCTACAACACAAACGCCCCACTAGTCCCGGATTCGGAGCGTCACCTCAAAGCGATCAAGGGAAGAACGGTCCCCTTCCCACTCGCGCCAGTGCTTCAGTTGCAGATGAGCGGTGCCGGCCCTCTTCGGACTGAGGAGGAGCGTTCGCATACCGCCGCCGCCTATCCCTTGGGAGAAGGCGGAGCTCTCGACGGTCAATACATCGTCGTCCAGTGCGACCACCGCCCAACGATAGCCGGTATCGGGATCCTCGGGCAAACGGAGCACGATCGGGTCGTCCCGACGAAGATCGATGATCTTCCCGTTGTCGGTCAGTGCCAGTTCCGACATCTACGTAATCCTCACTCCGCTGCTCGGCAACGGCCACGTCAGCGTAACATACGAGGCTCGGATTGCCCGGCTAGCGCACGCGGTATACTCCACGGGACGCGCTTCTCGACGTAGCCGTGCCGGCCGCGGGATGATCCGTGGCGCGGTGGCCGCGGCCACCACCGGCGCGGTCGTTTTGTGTATGCGGGAGATTTGGCGACCGTGCATGGTCTGGATACCGGTCTGGCCGGCTTCGTCACGGGCACGCTGAGCACGCTCGGCTACCTCGGCATCGTGCTGCTGATGGCCATCGAGAGCGCCTGCATCCCCTTGCCGAGCGAGATCATCATGCCGTTCAGCGGCTTCCTGGTGGCGAAGGGGACCTTCACCTTGTGGGGCGCTGCGCTGGCCGGCGGCGTCGGCTGCACGCTGGGCTCGACCGTCGCCTACGTCGTCGGCGCGATCGGCGGACGGCCGCTGGCCCTGCGCTACGGGCGCTTTGTCCTCTTATCGAGCCACGACATCGACGCGGCCGATCGCTGGTTCGGTCGCTTCGGCGAGGCTACGGTCTTTTTTGCGCGACTCATGCCGGTGGTGCGGACTTTTATCTCGCTCCCTGCCGGCGTCGCCCGCATGCCCTTCGGGCGGTTCTTGATCTACTCGTTCGTCGGCTCGGTGATCTGGTCGGGGCTGCTCGCCTATATCGGCATGCAGCTCGGCCAGAACTGGGATACGATCGGGCCGATCTATCACAAGTTCGACTATCTGTTTATCGCTCTGATCGTCTTGCTGATCGCCCTGTACATCTACCGGCACGTGCGCGCTCTGCGCGACGACGCCCGTGTGCCCGTGCCGGACCGCGGGCGTTGAGCGAGCGGGGGACGACGGTCGTGGCGACGCCACAGGATCACATTCGCAATTTCTGCATCATCGCCCACGTCGATCACGGCAAGTCCACGTTAGCCGACCGCCTGCTCGAGATGACCCACACGCTGAGCGCGCGGCAGATGGGGGCCCAGGTGCTCGACACGATGGACCTGGAGCGCGAGCGCGGCATCACCATCAAGGCGCAGGCCGTGCGGATGCTCTATGACGCGCTGGATGGCGAAGCCTATGAGCTCAACCTTATCGATACCCCCGGGCACGTCGACTTCGGCTACGAGGTTTCGCGTAGCCTGGCCGCCTGCGAAGGCGCCTTGCTGGTCGTCGATGCCTCGCAGGGCGTGGAAGCGCAGACGCTGGCCAACCTCTACATGGCGCTGGAGCACGACCTTGCCATCATCCCGGTGGTGAACAAGATCGACCTGCCCAGCGCGGAGCCGGAGCGCGTGCTAACCGAGCTGCGCGACGGCATCGGACTGGACGTGGCCGACGCCGTAATGGCGAGCGCCAAGGAGGGTCGCGGCACGCGAGAGGTGCTGGAAGCAATTGTCCGCCTGGTCCCGCCGCCCAAGGGCGACCCCGACGCGCCGCTGCAAGCGCTGATCTTCGACTCCCACTACGACGCCTACAAGGGCGTCGTGGCCTACGTCCGAGTGATGGAGGGAGCTATCCGGCGCGGCGAGCGCTACCGCCTCATGCAGAGCGGCGCCGTGCTCGACCTCCTGGAGATCGGCGTCTTCCGGCCGCGATTGACGCCGGTGGACAACCTGCGTGCGGGTGACGTCGGCTACCTCGCTACCGGCCTGAAAACCGTCAAAGATTGTCGGGTCGGCGACACAGTTACCACTGCTTCCCATCCCGCGGCGGTTCCGTTGCCCGGTTATGAGCCGGCCAAACCGATGGTCTTCGCGGGCATCTACCCGGTGCAAGGCGACGACTATCCCCTGCTGCGCGATGCGCTGGACAAGCTCCAGCTCAACGATGCCTCCCTCGCCTACGAGGCGGAAAACTCGACAGCGCTCGGCTTTGGCTTCCGCTGTGGCTTCCTCGGCCTGCTGCATATGGAGATCGTGCAGGAGCGGCTGGAGCGCGAGTACCATCTGGACTTGCTGGCGACGGCGCCCAGCGTCCGCTACCAGGTGAAGCTGCAGGACGGCCGTGAGCTGGAGATTGATTCCCCCGCCAAGCTGCCGCCATCGGGCGAGGTCGCCGAGATCGCCGAGCCGTGGGTCGCCGCCAGCATCCTGGCGCCGTCGCGCTACATTGGCACGCTCATGGATCTTGTCACCGGCCGCCGCGGCGCGTTCAAGGACATGACCTATCTGGACGCCGACCGCGTGATGCTGCGCTACGATCTGCCGCTGTCCGAGATCATCACCGAGTTCTACGACTCCCTCAAGTCGCGGACCCAGGGCTATGCTTCCCTCGACTATACCCTGAGTGGTTTCCGCCCGTCCCGGCTGGTCAAGCTGGACCTCCTGGTGAACGGGCAGCCGGTCGATGCCTTGTCGATGATCACCCACACCGACAAGGCCTATGCTCAGGGCAAGCTGCTGACCGAGAAGCTGAAAGAGCTCATCCCCCGTCAGCTATTCGAAGTGCCCATCCAGGCCTCCATCGGCAGCCGCGTGATTGCCCGCGAAACGGTTCGTGCGATTCGCAAGGACGTGCTGGCCAAATGCTACGGCGGCGACATCACGCGCAAGCGCAAGCTGCTGGAGAAGCAGGTCGAGGGCAAGAAACGCATGAAGCGGGTCGGCAGCGTGGAGATCCCCCAGGAGGCCTTCATGGCAGTGTTGAAGCTGCAGGAGGGGTGATGGGCCTGAAAAAGGGTATCGAAGGTGGGCGATGAAAAGCCCGGGGCGGCGACTGCGGTCTGCCGCCAGAGCACCCGACTGCGGTCGGGACATAGTGGCAGATCGTTTCCGTGGTCCGGAGCAGATGGTTCCTCTGGAGCCGATCGGCGCACCGCAGTGCCGTGCTCTGGCGGCAGACCGCAGTCGCCGCCCCGGACTGGCAGCTTCCACCTGGCATCGCCTTATCTGAGCCTTTCGCGCCGGCATATCGCAACTTTCTTTGGCTACGTTCTACTCATTTTCCTGCTTGCTGCCTGCGCAGGCATGCCAGCCCCTGCGTCCGCCGCCCACGTTTCCGTCGCGTCCGCGCCACAGACCTCCAACGCGACTCGCCGAAGCAACACGACGGCAGTGCAAGCCCCCGTGGTGCCCGGCCAGTTCTTCGTCGAGCCGGACGACGGCGACGCGCTGATCGTCAAGTCCATCACGCAGGCGCACAAGAGCATCGACCTCACCATCTATCTCCTCACGGAGCGCGACGTGATCCTGGGTCTCAAGGAGGCGGTGAAGCGTCACGTCGCCGTGCGAGTCTTACTGGAGCCGCACCCGGTCGGCGGACCGGGCAATCAGAACATTCACGACGAGCTGCAAGGCGCCGGCATCGACGTGAAGTGGGCCAACCCAGCCTTCCGCCTGACGCACGAAAAGAGCCTCATGCTTGATCGCGCCTCGGCCTACATCATGACCCTGAACCTGACGCACAGCTCATTCACGTCCAATCGCGAGTTCGGCATGCTGGATACCGATCCGGCCGACGTGGCCGTCGACGAAGCCATCTTCGAGGCCGATTGGAACCGTACGGCGGTAGATCCGACTCGTGCCGATCTGGTCGTTGCCCCCAACAACGCCCGCCAGAAGCTGACGGACCTGATCGCCAGCGCGCACAAGACGCTGCTGGCCGAGCAGGAAGAGATGCAGGACCCGGGTATCGTGGACGCGCTCGCCGCGGCGGCCAAGCGTGGGGTGCAGGTGAAGCTGATCGTGCCGATGCCCCAAGGCGGGAACGATCACAACGTATCCGGCGAACAGCGACTGGCCTCAACGGGCGCCGCGGTCCGCAAGCTGGCGGCGCCTTACCCGCACGTCAAGATGTATCTTGCCGATGGTCAAATGCTCTACGTCGGCTCGGCCAACGCATCCAGCTCATCGCTCGACGACACCCGCGAGCTCGGCCTCATCATGAGCAACGCCGACGCGATCAAGCGAGTGCAGGACACCTTCGCCAAGGATTGGGCGGCGGCTGTCCCGTAAGTGACCGTTACTGCAACGGCCGGCGTCATCGCGCCCCAGATCGCGCCGAGACGGCGGCTGCCAGCATGGCGCTTGCCGGCTCGCCAATTCGCGGGTATCCTATCGTTGCTCGCTCAGGTTGTCAACAGACGTCATACAACTTCTGCAGGAGGGGAGGCTACCGTTGGCGCCGGCTCAGTCGTTGCCGATCGAGCGGGTGACCGAACGGCGGCGCCTGGCCGACGAAGTGGCCGAGCGGCTGACCGAGTGGATCCTCGATGAAACGCTGCCGCCCGGCTGCCTGCTGCCCGCCGAGGGAGAGTTGGCGGCGCGTTTCGGTGTCAGCCGGACCGTCATCCGCGAGGCCATCCGCGGTCTGGCTTCCTACCGGCTGGTGCGCATCCGGCACGGCGTCGGCTCCTACGCCAATCCGCGCGAGGCCTGGGATGTCTCCTCCGCCTTGCAATTATTCATTCGCAGCGACCGTGACGGTCTCTTACGCTGGCTCGAAGTGCGGCAGGTCCTGGAGGTCGGCATCGCCCGCCGAGCCGCTGCACGGGTGACGCCGGAGGAGCTCGATACCCTGGCCGAGCTGGTCGCGACGATGCGCGACCAGTTGCAGCATCTGTCGGGGGAGTTCATCGATGTGGACCATCGGTTCCACCTGGCCATCGCGCGGGCGACGCGGAATCCCTCGTTGGAGATGATCCTAGCGCCAATTCTCCGACCACTGCATGGCCGGATGCGTGACACCTTGCAGATCCCGGCGACGGCCGAGCATGCCGTGGCGGAGCACGAGCGGATCGTCGCCGCGCTCCGCGCTGGAGACGCCGAGGCGGCGGCGGCGGCCATGGCGGCGCACCTGGAGCGCGTCTGCGAGGAGATCCGCATGCTGATCGTCGACCGGTAGCGGATCAACGGTTTCTAGCGGCGGGGCGGCCGTTTCGGCTATTTGTTGCCCTGATCCAGTAGCGCTTGCAACTGGGTCTGGGCCTGGGCCAGACCGTCGGGCACCGTCACCTTCTGCGCCAGCCAATTCTTCCACAAGGGGGTAGCGATCGTGCTCTCGAACTGGGCATTCCCGGAATGGCGCGCACCGGGTCCGGCGACTGGGCGATCGCTAGAGAGTTCACGAGCACATCCACACCGGTCGTCGATGGCATGTTGGCGAAGGTGGATTTCGCCCAGCTCTGGGCATCCGTCTTCAGGGCGGGCGCACGGAGTACCAGGTTGGCGTAGCGCCCCCCTTCCGAGATTGCCGCGAACTATCGAGAGCAGACATTGACCTATCTCCCACTCCTGCTATCACCGATCCCCTCGCGTAATCAGGGGGCGAACCGTCGTTTGATCGATGACCCGCAGGCCGCATTATATGGTTGCTATCTTAGCCTGTCAATAGACGTCATACAACCTGTCCTCGGCTCCGCTTGCGGCGTCGCTCCTCTCGCCATACCATTCGGTAAGACTCAGCGTTCTTACCTGGGAGGTGCATGTGACGTCGACCAGATTGACAAGCAAGGGACAGGTAACCATCCCGAAGAGCGTGCGTGACCGTCTAGGCTTGAGACCAGGCGACGCGATCGAGTTTGTCGAGGCAGACCACGGCTACCGTCTGCAGAAGCATCTCGCCGAGTCTCCTTTCGCAAAGTATGCCGGTTATCTGAGCGATCTTGGGCGGCATGACTCGGACGAGATGGTGCGGGAGATGCGGGGGGAATGATCACCGCGGTCGATAACTGGTTCTCGGGACCTAGTACTGCAGCTTGCCCCAGCCGACGTCCTGGTAGCTGGCGAGGTCGCGGCGCACCTTGGCCTGATCGAGGATGCCTTGCACCACCGGCTCCAGCGCGGTGTAGGCATCCTTGGGTGACTGCTGGTTGCTCCACATCTTGCCGGTGCCGTCGCTGATGGCCTTGTCCATCTGTGGCCACTGGTCGGTGACCGGCTGGACTCCCTCGTTGTCCGTGGCGTCGACGAACACCTTCCAGTCGATACCGTCCGGCCCCTTGAGGAACTGATCCGACTTGGCTACGGACATGCGGGCGGGTAGCCCGCGGCCGAGCTGGCCCACCAGCTGCATGCCCTGCTCGCCGCTGAAGAACTCGATGAACTTCCAGGACGCGTCCTGGTACTTGCTCTGCCCGCTTTCCGCGAGGGAGTCCGACGGGTCTCGTGTCCACACGCCCGCCTTTCCTTTGGGCATGGGCGCCAGATCCCACTTCACCTTGATGCCCTTCTTCACCGCGGGGATGTAGTAGGTTCCGTTGGTATACATCGCCTCCTTGCCAACGAAGAAGGGATCGACCGGCCCGAGCGCCTTGGCGGCTTTGGCGTCCGGCCAGACCTTGTACTTCCACATCAGGTCGTGCTGCCATTGGACGGCGTCGACCACGGCCGACGCGGTCAGCGTCGCCTTGGTGACGTCCTTGTTGACCACCTGCCCGCCATTCGACCAGATCCACGGCAACGAGTAGACCCACCAGGTGCTCTGGCCGTAGGCGTACTGGCTGCCGTTGGCCTTGGTGAGCTTCTGGCAGGCCGTGAGGAAGACGTCCCAGGTCCACTGGTCGCTCCCCCATTGTTTGGGTGGCAGTGGCACGCCGGCCGCGTTGAACATGTCAGGGTTGTAGAAGATGGCTACCGGCGTGGTGTCGTAGGGGATGGCGGCCAGCTTGCCCTGGCTGAGACACTTGGACCAAGTCACCGGGAAGAAGTCCTTGGGATGCGTGATGGCGGACTTGGCAACGTTGGCGTTCAGATCCAGCAGTACCCCTTTGGCCCCCCAAGCGACGAGCTGCTTGACCTCGAACTCCATCACGTCCGGGGGCGTGCCGCCGGCAAACTCGACCAGATAGCGCTGGTAGGCGTCGCCTACTACCGGCTCGTGGCTGACGCTGACGTCGGGGTTCGCTTTGACGAAGGCGTCGACGATGGCGTTCCAGGTGGGGATGATGGAGTCGTCGGCGCGCGACTCGAAGCGGAGCTTGGTGGTGCCGGTTCCGGCGCGGTGGGACTTGTCCGGCGTCGCCGTCGCCTGCGGGCCACTGGCCACACTGGCAGCGGTAGTGGCGGCCGCGGCGGAGCTTGCCTTGGAGCTGGTCGCCTGGGCAGCGGGTGGCGGCGCCGCGGCCGTGCCGCAGGCGCTCAGCAGGCCGAGGAGGGCTGCCTGGGAGGCCACCATCTGCAACAGTCGCCGACGAGAGCAAGAGAGGATCGGCATACGATGACGCTCACCTTCTGCGAACGGCTGCCACGGGCAGCCCATAACGACGTGGAGTTCATCGCTATCATACAGCGTACGGGGCCAGGAGCGGAGGCCCGGTCGACCGAGCGCTAAAGCGCCCGGCTCACCGGACGAAGCCCACAAGGGGCGCTTCGTCCGGTGAGCCGGTTGCCCGTTGGGAGAATGCTCTTGTCGCCGGGTAGCCCCTAAGTCCCTAATCGCCGCGTCAACGCCTCGAATCGCTCAAAAAAGTCCGGGAACGTCTTCGCTACGCAGTCCGGGTTCTCGATGCGGACGCCGGGGACTCGCAGGCCGATGAGGCTGAAGGCCATGGCCATGCGATGGTCGTCGTAGGTCGCGATGTCGGCGGCATGCAGGTTGCTCGGCCAGATCGTCCAGCCGTCGAGGCGCTCATCGACGCGCGCGCCCAGCTTGCGCAGCTCCGTCGTGACGGCCGCCACACGGTCGGTCTCCTGGTGGCGCGTGTGCTCCAGGCCGCGCAGCGTCACCGGACCGTCGCAGAAGGGCGCGAGGGCTGCCACGGTCTGGGCCGTGTCGTTCATATCGGCCAGGTTGAGGTCGGCCCCGCGTAAGATGCTGGGGCCATGCACCTCGAGGTAGTCCTCGCCGCGCACGGCCTGGCAGCCGAGCGCCTCAAGGGTGTCCAGAAAATGCACGTCACCCTGGGCGGATCGGTAGCCTAGCCCCTCTATTCGGACGCTGCCGCCGGTGAGCGCCGCGGCGCCGAGGAAATACGTGGCGTTCGAGGCATCCGGTTCGATAGCGTAATCGCGCGCGCGATAGCCCTGGCCGGGCGACACCTGGAACCGCTGATAGCCGGCGCGCGTCACGGCGACGCCGAACGCGCGCATGATGTCGATTGTGATATCCAGGTACGGTTGGGAGACGAGAACGCCGTCGACTTCCAGGTCCAGTCCGTCCCGCATGTAGGGCGCCGCCAGGAGAAGCGCGGTGAAATACTGACTGCTCAGGCTGCCGTCCATGCGTACCTTGCCGCCTCGACAGCCGTCGGCCCAAACGTCGACCGGCGGGAAGCCGGCCTTTCCCGTATGCTCCACCCTGACGCCGAGTGCTTGGAGCGATTCAACAAGCGGCCCAATCGGTCGTTGGCGCATTCGCTCGTTGCCGTCAACACGGTAGCGCCCGTGGCCGAGCGCGGCAATAGCACACAGGAAGCGCGTCGAGGTCCCGGAGTTGCCTAGATACAGGTGCGCTTCGGCCGCCGGGATCTGCCCTCCCCGGCCGTCGACCACAAAGCGTCTGCTCGCGGCATCCTCGTCGACGGCGATGCCGAGCGCGCGCAGCGCACTAGCCATATACGTAGTGTCGTCGCTGAATAGCGCGTCCGAGATGGTGGTGCGACCGTCCGCGAGCGCGGCGATGGCGAGGGCCCGGTTCGTGTAGCTCTTAGAGCCGGGGAGGCGGACGCTCCCGTTGATCGGTCCGCGGGCCGGGCGAATTTCGATGGTGGGTTGCTCAGGCATTAGCGGCCATTCTGGTTCGACCCCGCTCTCCCGCCCAGGATGCGGCGGTCCATTCGCGACGACGGCATCGACGGCAAGGCCAGGGCGTATAGCAATACGCCCCTACCGATTTCGGCAGCATCAGGTAGGGGCGTATTGCTATACGCCCTGGCCACCCCACCAGCCCAATCTCGCCTATAGCCAATGGCATCGCCAGCCGGAGAGGAAGATTACGCCGAGACGTCCTCAGGCTCCTCAATGATGGGGCGGTCGGTGCGAGAAAGCAGCAACGGCTTGTTGTGGTGCAGGATCACTTCGCCGTTGACGACACACTTCTTCACGTCGGTGCGGGTCGGCAGGTCGAACATGACATCAAGGAGCGCGTCCTCGATCACCGTGCGCAGACCGCGAGCGCCGGTCTTGTGCTTAAGCGCCTCGTCCGCCGTTGCCTCCAACGCGTCCTGGGTAAAGGTGAGCTCCACCTTGTCGATCGCGAATATCTTCTGGTATTGCTTGGCGATGGCGTTCTTGGGCTCGGTCAGGATGCGGATCAGGGATTCACGATCCAGGGCATCCAGGCTGACCGACACCGGAAGCCGCCCGATGAACTCGGGGATGAGCCCGTATTTCAGGAGGTCGTCGGGGCTGACCTGGCTGAGCAGCTGGTTGGACTGCTCCTGCCGTACTCGGGCGTCGGTTTCCGCCTTGAAGCCCATGGTGCGCCGACCGCCGACGCGGTCGGAGACGATCTTGTCCAGCCCCTCGAAGGCTCCGCCGCAGACGAACAGGATGTTCGCCGTGTTGATCTGGATGAAATCCTGGTGGGGATGCTTGCGCCCGCCCTGGGGCGGAACGTTGGCGACGGTACCCTCGATGATCTTGAGCAGCGCTTGCTGCACCCCTTCGCCGGAGACGTCGCGGGTGATCGACGGGTTGTCGGATTTTCGGGAGATCTTGTCGATCTCGTCGATATAGACGATGCCGCGCTCGGCGCGCGGGATGTCAAAGTCGGCGGACTGAATCAGGCGGAGCAGGATATTCTCGACATCCTCCCCGACGTAGCCCGCCTCGGTCAAGGCGGTGGCGTCGGCGATGCAGAACGGCACGTCTAGGATCTTGGCGAGCGTCTGGGCCAGATAGGTCTTGCCGCAGCCGGTCGGCCCGACGAGCAGGATGTTGCTCTTGCCCAACTCGACATCATCGATCTGCGCCCCGGCCTGGATGCGCTTGTAGTGGTTGTAGACGGCAACGGACAGCACCTTCTTGGCGTGGTCCTGCCCGATGACGTACTGGTTCAGCAGCTCGGCGATCCGTCGCGGGGTGGGGATCTTGCTCGCAGGCAGCTTGGAGCGCGTCGTGCCGCCCTGCTCCTCCGCGATCATCTCGCGGCAGAGGTCGATGCACTCGTCGCAGATGTAGACCTGCGGGCCGGCGATCAGGCGCCGCACTTGCTCTTGGCTCTTGCCGCAGAAGGAGCAGCGATACTGCGAGCCAGGTCTGCGCGTGGTTGCCATGGCTACCTCCCAGCTACGGCGGGCATCTCGGTGGACGTCAGCACCTCGTCCACCAGGCCGTACTCTCTGGCCTGGTCCGCGGTCATCCAGAAGTCGCGATCCGAGTCGCGGGCAATTCGCTCCAATGACTGGCCGGTGTGCTTGGAAAGGATCCCGCGCACCACGTTCTGCAGGCGGATGATCTCCCGTGCCATGATCTCCATGTCCGTGGCCGGACCCTCCATCCCGCCTGCTGCCTGGTGCATGTGGACCGTGGCGTTGGGGAGCGCATAGCGCTTGCCGGCCGCGCCGCCGGCCAGCAGCACGGTACCCATGGACGCGGTTAGGCCCACGGCGTAGGTGCAGACGTCGGGCTTGATGTGCTGCATGGTGTCGTAGATGGCCAGGCCGGCGTGGACCGAGCCGCCGGGCGACATGATGTACATGTGGATGTCGCGCTCGGCATCCTCGCTGGCCAGGTAGATCAACTCGGCGGCGATCAAGCTGGCCATATTCGGCTCGACCGCCGTGTGGACCATGAGGATGCGATCCTTGAGCAGCCGCGAGAAAATGTCGTACGCTCGCTCGCCGCGGTTGGTCTGTTCCACGACCATTGGTACCAACAGTCGTGGGTCGTAGCTACTGCTTGTCATTTCCGGTTGGCTCCTTGTGCTGGCCGTCGGTCCCTGCTGCTTGCACGTCGCGCGCGTTGTTGGCGCATGTTAGGCGTCACTGCTCTCCTTCAGGACGGGGCGCTGGCGCTGAGGGTTCGCTCTCCGTGTCGGTGGCGACCGCGTCGCCCCCGCGCGGCTCCGATGCTCCCTCCGATTGGATCTCGTCGGCCGCTGCCGGCGCATCACCAGCCAGCGCTAATTCTACGAGATGATCGGTGGTCAGGCGATCTCGAAGCGGCAGACGAATGGCCTCCCGTACCTGCGCCGATCGAGTAACGGGACGCTGTTCGGGCGGGAGATCGGCGACGATCCGGTCGTAGTCCGCCTCGATCTGCTCCTCGGTCGGCTCAATTTGCTCTTGCTTCGCCACCTCGGCCAGCACGAGGTCTGATTTGATGTTGCGCTCCGTGTCTGGGCGCCAGCGGTCGCGCAGCGCGTCCACGGTTTGGCCGGTGAGTCGAAGGTACTGCTCCGGATCGAAGCCTTGCCGCGCCAGGTTGTTCCGGAAGACCTCCAAAGCGCGATCGAGCTGTCGCTCGACCAGCACGGCCGGGAAATCGATGGTCGAGCGAGCGATCACCTCGTCGACCACGGCACGGCGCAGACGGTCCTCTTCGGCTTGTTCCGCGGACTCCTGGAGGCGCTTGCGCACGTCGTCGCGCATGGCGGCAACCGTGTCGACGCTGGCGATGCGCTGGGCGAAGGCATCGTCAAGCTCGGGCAGCACGCGCCGTCTCACCGACTTGACGGCGACCGTGTAGGTGGCTTCCCCGCCGGCCAGGTCGGCCTGCGGATAGTCCTCCGGCAAGGTGACCAGCACGGTGCGCTCTTCGCCCGCGCGCGTTCCGGTGAGTCCCTCATCCACTTCGCTGGGCAGGCCATTCTGGCCGACCGTCAGCTCCACATCCTTGGCATCGGCGAGCGAAACCCCCTCCGCCTCGCCGGACACGTCGGCGACTAACCGGTCGCCGGGTTCGATGGCGTGGTCGGGCGCGTCCTCCCAGGTTGCCTGTCCCGTGCGGAGCTGGTCGACGAACCTCTCCACCTGCTCGTCGGTCACTTCCACCGGGGAGCGAGAGAGCCTGATGGCGCGGTAGTCGCCTACTTGCACGGTCGGGGCAACGGGGACCGTGGCGCGGAAACTCAACGGAGCCTCGGGTTCTACGGTGAGAAACTCGACGTCAGGGTCGGCAATCGGCTCGACCCCGGTCTCTTGCAACGCCGAGCGATAGGCTTCCGGAACCAGCTTGTCGAGCGTCTCCTGGCGGATGCGTTGTTCGCCCACGAAATTCTTGAGGATGTGTCGCGGCGCCTTGCCTGGCCGGAAGCCGGGAACGGCGACTCTGCTACCGACACGCTGGTAGGCCCGGTCGGTCTCGGCCGAGACACGCTCCGGCTCGATCTCGACCGTCAACGCGACGCGGCTGCCTTCCAGCCGCTCCTGGGTTACTTTCACGCTCCGCTCCTCGGCCTGGGGTGTGGCTCAGTATAGCACCGGCACGGCGCCGCCGCCTTCCCACCTGAGCGGCGCTCACCCTTTCTGGGCACAAAAATCGGCCAGGCGGCTCGCCCACTGCGGGCGGGTCGTCTGGCCGTTACCAAACGAGCTACGAGCGGAAGACGGGATTCGAACCCGCGACCCTCTCCTTGGCAAGGAGATACTCTACCACTGAGCCACTTCCGCTGGCTTCACGTCGGCGACCCGAGTTGGTGGGCGATGAGAGACTTGAACTCTCACGGGTGTTACCCCAGTGGATCCTAAGTCCACCCTGTCTGCCAATTCCAGCAATCGCCCGCTGGCTTGCAGTTGCGCCAGGTTTGGAGGCTCGTATCGCAGCCCCTACTCCCATTCGCCCAGGGCGACTCGGCTCGTCGCAAACAATACACTACCATGGGCAAGGCGACGTGGCAAGCCGAATCGGCCGCTGATCGTCCCGGCCTTCTTCGGCAACGCCTACTCCATCTTCCTGCTGCGCCAGTTTTTCATGTCGCTGCCGCTGGAGCTGTCCGACGCGGCGCGGATTGCCGGCGCGAACGAGCTGTCGATCTTCGCGCGGATTGTCTTGCCGTTGGCGCGGCCGGCCCTGGCCGTCGTCGGGCTGTTCAGCTTCATCGGCGCCTGGAACGACTATCTCGGTCCGCTCATCTACCTGAACCAGCCGAACAAATTCCCCATCTCCCTGGGGTTGCAACAGTTCATGGGGCAGTTCGTGGAAAAGCTCGCCTGGCCGTACTCATGGCGGCGAGCACGGTGACCATCTTACCAATCTTGGTGCTCTTCTTCTTCGCTCAGCGCACCTTCATCGAAGGTATTTCCATCAGCGGAATCAAGGGGTAGTGCTCGGTCCCGCACCTCCAGCTTGGCAACAGACCATCAGCCTCTCCGTCCTCGTAGGGGTGCTGCTGGCGCTTGCGCTCATGGTGGGAGCGAACACTGCCGCCAGGTCCATCGCGCCCGTGACGGCGGCGGACCAGACTGTGGGGCAGTTGCAGTCAGGCAGGGGATCCTCGGATACCGCCGCCAACATCAGGCACATGGCCTTGCTGCTTGATCGGTCTGAGGTCACCCTGGTCGAGGCGAACCGGCTCCTAGCATTGCGCGACGCCAATCCCGCGCTCATTGCCGATCAGAGCTGGCTGAGCGAGCACGCTCGCGCCGTAGCCGACTTGCAGGCGGAGTACCATCAGGCTACGGTGCTTGACCGAGGGGCTGCGCCTGACCGCTACCGGCCAGGCGCTGTTGCACGACGGCTTCCTCACGGACGGGCACGGCGCCTACTACGACGGGGCGCACGGCAATTGGGACCTCAATCTCGGCACAGACGCCCTGCGCCGTTGCCGGGCGTTGCTGGTCGCTCGGCAAGCCGGACATTAGGGCGAGACCTCCCAGACGCGTCCGCGCAGCACCACCGCGCGAGCTTCGACGACCTTGCCCACACGGCGAAACTGCCCCTCGCTGTCGGACTGCTCCTCCGACCGGTTCACGACGCTCACCACCGATAGGTTGGCAAGTCCGCCCTCGGCGATGCGGCCGAATTCCGGCTCGAGCCCGAATGTGCGAGCCGGCGTGGTCGTGGCCGCCCGGACGACCTCCAGCAGCGGCATGCCGAGGTGCAGCAGCTTCGACATGGTCGAGGTCAGCGTGACCGCCGTGCGCTTACCCGGTGTGTCGTCCACACAGCCACGATGGAGGTCGGTGGAGATGCTGTGGGGGAGCAGACCGAGCTGCAGCGCGCGCTCGGCGGTTGCCCAGGCGAAGCTGGCGGAGCCGTGGCCAATATCGAGCACGACGCCCCGTGCCACGGCATCGGCGATCGCCGGGAGCACCGTCCCCCGCCGAGCGATCGCGCCGCCCAGCTTGCCGTGGAAGCAATGCGTGATGACGTCCCCTTCGGTCAGGACAGCGCAGACCTCCTCCAGCGTCGGTGGCGCGTTGCCGATGTGGACCATGAGCGGGACCCCGGCCTCTCGCGCCGCCTGCTTGGCCAGTCGCACGGGGAGGATGCCGAGCGCGCCGACAGCGGAGACAGAGGCGCGGACCTTGACGCCGCGAATCCAGTCCGCCGATCGCTCGATGAGCTGCGCGACCTCCGTTGGGTTGAGGAAACCGATGATTTCGGATTCGCCAGGAATCGTGGAGTTTCCCCAGCGTGAGATGTTGACCAGCCCGTAGACTTCGGTGGTTGCCGGCTGGCTGACGTACGTCCGAAAGCCCGCGGCGTTGCGCGGCCCGAACGAGCCGGCATCGAGCACCGCCCCGACGCCATGGCCGATTCCGATCCGATCGGGGTTGAGCGAGCCCGGGCTGACGTGCTCGTAGCAATGGACGTGGCAATCGATCAGCGCAGGCGTCACATAGCAGCCGGACGCGTCGTAGACCTGACCAGCGCGAAAAACACCACGTTCACGGCTGATGCCGGCCACGCGGCCGTCGGTGACGGCGATGTCCGCCGGGTAGATTGCGCCCCGGTCGGGGTCGATGATCTGGCCGTTCGTGATGGCGAGATTGCAGTCCACCCGATGCTCCTTCACTCAGGCCGAAGCCTTGCCCCCCGAAAGAATGCCTTGATGCGCTCCACGACTATCGGCACATCGACTTCGTCCAGCGGACGGGGATCGATAGCCACGGAGCCGAGCCCGGCGGCGTGACCGCGCAGGTAGATCGGTGGATCGCCGTTCCGTAGGTGCGCCAACAGCGCAGTCGCGGCGGTGCCGGGCTGCTCGGTCCGAAAGGTCAGGACGGCGCGCGGGATGGCGCGTCCGGCTTCGTCCCAGGCCACTCCTATGGTGGTCTCGGGAATCCCGGTGAGCAATTCAACCAGATGGTCGGCAATCTGCCGGTTGCGGGCCAGCTCGCGACCGTGGTCGCGTCGCGCATGGGCTGCCAGGGCCGTCAGCAACCCCACGACCTGCTCCTTGCCTACCTTCATCGGCCGCGCCACGCCCCGCTCCTGGGCCCGGCAGGCGCGGATCAGCTCCCTCTTGCCAACCACGAACCCGGAGGTTGGACCACCAAACGCCTTGCCGCCGCTGTAGGCGACCAGGTCTGCGCCAATGGTGATGTAGGCGCCAATCTCATCTTCGGCCGCGGCATCGACCAGCACGGGTATGCCCCGGGCGTGACAGATCGCAACGCAGGTTGCCAGCGGCAGCATGCCCTCCTGGACAGCGTGATGTGATTGCACGTACAAGAACGCCGCGGTTCGAGCGTCTATCGAGCCTTCCAACTGCGCCTTGCTCACCGCGTTCGCCCAGCCGACCGTGACGGGGCGACCACCCCCCAGGCGGATCATCTGAGTCACCGGCGCGCCGAAGGAGACGGCATGACCGGTCTGGAGCAGCACGTCGCGGCGGTCGCCGTCGACGTCGGGCAGCCGCTCGACCTTGACCTGATCGACGCCGGCGATGCAGGCCGCGGTCATCTGGACGATGCCCGCCGCGGCGCCGGAGGTCAGGCAAGCGGCCTCCGCGCCGGCGTAGCCGGCGATGATCGCTCCAGCCCGCGTCGTGAGCTTCTCCATGCTGACGTGGCTGCGCGCCGCGGCGGCGATGGCGGATGCCACTTCCTCGGACACGGCGCTGCCGCCTAATGCCGTCATCTTGCCGCTGGCGTTGATCACGCGCCGGACACCCAGCCCGGCATAGACATCGGGCAGCTCTGGGGTGCTCACGCCGGCGCGCTCCGCTCGGCCGCGTAGACGGCGTCGGCCATGTAGCGAAAGCGGCGGTAGAGCCGCTCGTAGGGTACGGCATCGGCCGACGGAGTGTACCGTGCCGCTGGGCGAAGCCAGGCGGCCGCGACATCCTCGACCGACCTGAACCAACCGATAGCGACGGCCAGCAGCATCGCCGCGCCCCTTGCGCCCTCCTCCGGCTCGACTACCGTCAGCGGCGCGTTGAGCACGTCGGCCAGGATCTGCGCCCAGAGCTGGTTCTGCGCGCCGCCGCCACTGAGGCGAATATCATCCACGCGCAGCCCGATCTCCTGCTGTCGCTCGATGGCCGAGCGGAAGGCATAGGCCGTGCCTTCGAGGGCCGCCCGATACAGTTGCGACCGTGCCGTGTCAGCCGCCATACCCAGGAACCCGGCGCGCGCGTCCGGCCGCAGCTCGGGACAGATCTGGCCGGAAGGAAAGGGGAGGTAGAGGACGCCGCCGGCTCCGGGCGCCACCTGCGTCGCCGCCTCGGTGAGCGCCGCGTTGGGTTCCTCGCCCGGCGTTGCACCGCCCACCAGCAGCTGCGCCACCATAGTCGGAGCGGCGCCGAGCCGTGGCAGGTCGCCGCTGCAGCACCAGCGACCCGGCAGAAAATGATAGGGGGAGATGCGCCGCTCGCGGGCGTGAACCGGCGGGCGCGAAGCGATCGTGCGAGCCACGCCTTGCGTCCCTATGGTGAGGCAGCTCTGACCCGGCAGGATCGCGCCCGCGCCGATGTTGGCGCAGGCGCCGTCGTGACCGCCGATGCCGACGGGCAGCCCAGCGGTCAACCCGAGCTGCTCAGCCGCCCCTGCCGTGAGCGTCCCTCCGACGTCGGTATGCGGGCGCACCGGCGGAAGCCGAGCGACTGGTACGCCGACCGCGTCCCAGAGACGGGCCGGCCACACGCCGTTGGGGGGGCCGGAGGAAGGATCGGTGGCGATCGCGCCGGTGAGACGGTACAGCAGGAAGTCCTTGACGAACAGCGGATGGGCCAGGCGCGGGAAGGCATCGGGGAACTGCCGGCGAAAATGGTAGGTATTCGATGCTAGCCGTCGCGTCTGGTAGTCCAGGTCGGCGCCGACTTGGCGCGCCAGCTCCTGCGCCGCCGTGCTGGCGCGTCGGTCCAGCCAACAAGGGGCGAGCACTGCCCCGCCATCATCGATGAAGATTGCGTTGGCCCCACGAGCGCTGAGCCCCAGTCCGGCCACTCGGGCGGTCTGTATCCCCGCCTCCCGAAATTCCTCCAGCGTATCCGCGACCAGGGTCAGCCATTCGTCCGGATCCTGCTCGATCTGCCCGGTCGCCGGACGCCGCTCCGTGTAGGCTCGCCTGGCGCCGGCAACCAGACGCCCTTGGCGGTTGAACAGCGCCGTCTTGAGAAAGCTCGACCCGAGATCGACCGCCATGAGCAGAGGATCGCTCACCGCGCGTGCCTCCTCCGCCATTAGGCGCTATCCTACAGTTCCCAACGCCGATGCGCCATCGTCGCGGTCTATGCGGAATCTAATGTGGCACGGTGGTTGCCGTGGGTACCATTATTGGCTAAGGAGCGTACACTATGGCAGGCCGGGACGACAGCACCCAGCCCTTGGAGATGTCCACAGGGTTTCGTACCCCCGTTGCGCCGGAGAGGACCCGCCCTCGCCCGCCCGGCCCCGAGCAGAAGCGGGGCGCCACCGCGACCGGGCGCGGCTCAGACGGCGACACGCCCAAGCGCCCCTCCCTCGGCGACCAGATGCGCTCGCCGCGCACCTGGATCAGCTTCGTGGTGCTGTGGCTGCTGCTGTTCTTCGTTATCCCCCTGCTCTTCCCGCCGCCCAACGATCGTCTTACCGTGTCGTACACGTCATTCATCGAGCAGGTCAAGTCGGGCAACGTCGCCGAGATCACCAGCCAGGGCGAGGCAGTCCAGGGGACATATAAGAAGGCAGTCCCCGATCCCTCCACTCCATCCGGCCAGACCGCCAAGACCTACACGAAGTTCGCGACCCAGATCCCCACCTTCGCCAGCAACCAGACGTTGGCCTCCCTGTTGGATACGAACGGGGTGGTGATTACCTCCAAACCGCTGGACCAACCCCGCTCGCCGTTGCTGAATCTGTTGCTCGCCTTCGGTCCTACCCTTCTGCTCATCGGCGGCTTTCTGTGGATCAGTAGCCGCGCTGCCAGCGCGGCCGGCGGCCCCGGCGGCGTGCTGGGCTTCGGGCGAAGTCGTGCGCGGCGCTACCAGCCCAGCGAGGACAAGATGCCGATCACCTTCGCGGACGTCGCCGGGATCGACGAGGTGGAGAACGAGCTGATCGAGATCGTCGATTTCCTCAAGGAGCCGGTCAAGTATCAGCGACTCGGCGGAACGATGCCCAAAGGCGTGCTCCTGATCGGTCCACCGGGGACGGGCAAGACGCTGCTGGCGCGGGCCGTCGCCGGCGAGGCCAGCGTCCCCTTTTTCAGCATCAGCGGCTCCGAGTTCATCGAGATGATCGTCGGTGTTGGCGCATCGCGCGTGCGCGACCTCTTCGCCCAGGCCAAGCAAGCGGCACCGGCGATCATCTTCGTGGATGAGCTCGATGCCATCGGACGCCGGCGCAACGCGGGGAACTCGCTGGGCGGCAATGACGAGCGCGAGCAGACGCTCAACCAGTTGCTGGTAGAGATGGACGGCTTCGACGCCCGGCAGGCGGTCATCGTACTGGCCGCCACCAACCGCGCCGACGTACTGGATCCGGCGCTGCTCCGGCCCGGTCGCTTCGATCGCCGCGTCGTGGTGCAGGCGCCCGACCGTGCCGGCCGCGCCGCCATCCTGGCGGTCCACACGCGCGGCGTGCCGCTGGCGCGGGACGTCGACCTCAACGCGGTGGCCGGTGAGACGCCCGGCCTGGTCGGCGCGGACCTGCGCAACCTGATCAATGAGGCGGCGCTGCTGGCCGCGCGCAAGGGTCGAGACGCAGTACACCGCGAGGACTTCTCGGAGGCGCTGGAAAAGATCGCCCTCGGCTCGGAGCGCCGCATCACCCTCTCGCCGGAGGATCGGCGACGTGTCGCCTTTCACGAGTCGGGACACGCCCTGCTCGGTCTGCTGCAGCCGGAGAGCGATCCCGTGCGTCGGGTCACGGTCGTTCCGCGCGGCCAGTCGCTGGGTGTCACGCTGTCGGTGCCGGAGGCGGATCGCTACAACTTGAACGAGGACTACCTGCTCGCGCGAATCACCAGCGCGCTGGGCGGTCGTGCCGCCGAGCAGGTGGTCTACGGCTCCATCACCACCGGAGCGGAGAATGACCTCAAGCAAGTGACGGACCTGGCCCGCGCCATGGTGACGCGTTGGGGCATGAGCCCGGAGATCGGGCTGGTGCAGGTGTCCGGAACCGAAGAGGGCAACTTCCTCGATGGCGGCATTGCTTTCGGGCAATCCCGTCCCTACAGCGACGAGACGGCACGAGCGATCGACGCCGCGACGCGCCGCATCGTGGACGAGTGCTACGCCAAGGCGTTCGATCTCCTGACGCGCGAGCGCGAGCGGCTGGACAAGCTGGCCGAGGCGCTCCTGCACGCCGAGTCACTGGACGAGCAGCAGATCCGTTCCGCCACCGGGCTGAGCACCCGGATCGCGCCGGAGAACGCCGTAGCCGCGGCGCGGTGAGGAGTTCAACCGCTCGTTTTCGCCGCGATCGGCGCCTCACGCCAACGCGCTCGCCGACCTGTTGACGTCCTATGTGGATATGTATAATACACGAATGTATAATACGTCAATCCATAGGACGATGGGTCAGTGTTCCTGAATCGCGGTCGGGAGCTCGCCCAGCTCCAGCGCTGGTGGGACGGCCAGGAGCCCGAGCTCGTCACTCTGTACGGCCGCCGACAGGTTGGAAAGACGGAACTGCTGGTCCAGTTCCTAGCCGGTAAGCCAAGCGTGTATTTTTATGCTGACCGGCAACTCCTCGCCGATCACCTCCGGGCATTCACGGAGCAGGTTTTGATGCTTGTCGACGACCGCGTTCTGCGCTTGCAGCCCTTCGCCACGTGGGAGGCGGCACTGACGTACGTGTTTCGGCTGGCCCAAGAGCGTCGTCTCGGCGTGGTCATCGATGAGTTCTCCTACGCGGTTGATGCCGATCCGTCGCTGCCTAGCGTCATCCAACGACTCTGGGACACGGCTCGCCGTACGCGGACAAGCGCCTACCTGGTGCTCTGTACGTCGTTCACCGAGGCATTGGAGCGACACTTTACTATTGACGGGCCGCTGTACCGGCGTCGAACACGCGACCTCCGTATAGAGCCATTCACCTACCTGGATGCCGGCCTTTTCTTCCCGGACTGGTCACGCATCGACCGGGCGCTGGCGTGGGGAGTCGTCGGCGGAGTCCCTTCCTATCTCCAATCGTTTCGCGCTGAGACACTCGAGATGGCCGTCGCGGAGCACGTCTTGGACAAGACCGCCACGCTCTACCGTGAAGCTGAGACGCTGCTGGCCGAAGAGGTCCGTGGTATTGGCCCGGCGCTGCTGCGGGCCATGCTGCAGGCCATCGCCTACGGTTGCACTGAGCCAAATCAGATCGCGCAGCGTGTCGGCAGACCAGTCACGGCGCTGTCCGGTGCGCTTGGCTTTTTGGTCGATTATGGCCTGATCGAACGCAGCGTACCGTTTACCGTGCCCAATCCTGAGCGCACCCGCCAGACACACTACTCCATTGCCGACAATTACCTTGCCTTTTGGTTCCGCTTCGTCTTGCCCAATCGATCAGCTTTGGAGCAAGGTCAAACGTCCTACGTTTGGAGCGCCAAGATCGCGCCGCAAATGGACGCGTACATGGGCCCGCGCTTCGAGGAGCTATGCCGGCAATACATCCGGCACAACCCCGATCTTTGGTCGCACTCCGTAGGCGAGCTCAGTGTCTGGTGGCGCGCCGATGAAGAACTGGACATTGTCGGGCTCGACCAAGACGCGGTTGTACTAGCAGCGGAAGCGAAATGGACAAAGGAGCCGGTCGGGCTGGATGTGTTGCGAACCCTCCAGCGCCGTGTCGCGCTGCTCCCCCATGTCGCCGACGACTGCCAGTTGGTGTTGTTTGCCAAGACCGGCTTCACGCCTGAAGTGGAGGTCCAGCGCAGCCCATACGTGCTGTTGTACGCGCTGGACGATCTATTGGCTTGAAAAGCGCCGCTCAATCGATGCTCGCGGTACAACGTTGATCCCTCTCGAGACAGTCCTCTATGCAGAGCGGACCGCGCCCGCGTCCGGCGCGGGATTAACCGTCATCCCCCTGGCTGCTTCGGCCTCACCCGCCGATGCGCCGCCGGCTCCCGTTGTCGTTCCAGAAGGATCGCGCCGTACTGCCTGCTATACTCGCTGGCGGCGCCCCGGTACGGACCTGCACGGAAGGAGGAGCGGATGCTGCTCGTGCGCGACGGGGTGGCGCTTGATGTACCCGATCCCTTGCACTTACAACCGTGGGAAGAGAAGGACGAGCCCCTGGCGAGCGACCTGCACTACCTCGAGCAGGACGGGTGCGTCGCCGCCCTGCGCGGCCGCTTCGCCGGCCCCCGCTGTTATGTCACCCGTGATCGCTGGCTGCTGATGGACCCCGCCAACCGTGATGACAAGCTGTTGCCCGACCTGCTGGTGGCGCTGGACGTCCCCGACGCCCTGCGCAAGGAGTATGACCCGACCGTCGAAGGCAAACCGCCCGACATGCTCGCCGAGTGGCTGTCGGAGAGCTCGCACAAGGGCGATGTGGGGGAGAAGCTCCGGCGCTACCGACTGCTCGGGGTTCGAGAGTATTTGGTGTTCAACCCGGAGATGCGCTGGGGTCAGCCGCGATTGCAGGGCTGGGCGCTGCGTGGGGAGTTGTCGCCGGTGCCGCTAGCGCTGGAGCCGGATGGCAGCCTGCGCAGCCGGGTGCTGCCGGTGCGCTTTGCGGTGCTGGCAGGCCAGGTCGAGCCATTGGATGGGCGCACGGGAAGACCGTTGACGCGAGGGCAAGGGGCCATGCTGCGTCTCCGACGAGCGCTGGCGGCTCTGCGTTCCGCGGAAGCAGCGCGGGAGCGCGAGGCGGAGGCGCGGGAGCGCGAGGCGGAGGCACGGCGCCGGGCGGAGGCCGAGGCGCAGCGCCTGCGCGAGGAGCTGGAGCGCCTCCGCCGGGAACGCGATTTGTAGGTCTCTCCGGTTTGGAGGTTAGCCCTAGCCCAGCGCCGATCCGCTTGCTGCCGGGCCCACCTCACGCAGCGCCTCCTGCTGGCGGTCTTCGCGGCGGCGAAGCTGGGTGGTGTAGAGGTTGTAGTAGACGCCTTCCTGGGCGAGCAGCTCCTGGTGCGTGCCGCGCTCCACGATCTCGCCGTGGTCGACGACGAGCACCTGGTTGGCGTTACGGACAGTGGAGAGGCGGTGGGCGATCACGAAGCTAGTTCGGCCTTGCAGGAGGCGGGTCAGGCCCTCCTGGATGAGGACCTCGGTGTAGGCATCCACGCTGGAGGTCGCCTCGTCCAGGATCAGGATGCGCGGATCGGCCAGCAAGGCGCGGGCGAAGGAGATGAGCTGCCGTTGGCCCAGCGAGAGGTTCTGGCCCCGTTCCGTGATGGGCGTGTCGTAGCCAAGCGGCAGCCGCTCGATGAAGCGGTGGGCGTTGACCACCTTCGCGGCTTCCTCGATCTCGGCGTCGGTTGCGTCCAGCCGGCCGTAGCGGATGTTTTCGCGGACCGTGCCGGAGAAGAGGAAGGTCTCCTGCAACACGATGCCGATCTGGCGACGCAGGGTCACCAGCTCCACGTCGCGCACGTCGAAGCCGTCGACCAGCACGCGCCCGCCGGTGACGTCGTAGTTGCGGCCGATCAGGCTGGCGATGGTGCTCTTGCCGGCACCGGTCGGGCCGACCAGGGCGATGGCGTCGCCGGGCCTCGCCTCCAGGGAGACATCGCGCAGCACCGGCACATCGGGCATGTAGGAGAAGTCCACGCGCTCGAACTGCACCTGGCCACGCAGGGTCGGCAAAGGAATCGAGCCGAGGCGCTCCCGAATGTCCACCGGCGTATCCAGCAGCTCGAAGATGCGCTCACCGCCGGCCATCGCCGCCTGGAAGGTGTTATACACCTGGGCCAGGTCGCGGATCGGCTGGAAGAAGCGCTGCACGTAGGCGGCAAAGGCCACCACCGTGCCGACCGTTATCTCGCCGTGGATCACGCGATAGGCCCCGTACCAGAGGATAACGCCGGTGGCGATCACGCCCAGCACGTCGGCCACCGGCGAATACATGGAGGACAGCAGCGCGGCGGCGATGTTGGCGCGGCGGTTCTCGTCGTTGGTCTGGCGGAACTGCGCCATGTTGCTACGCTCGCGGGAAAACGATTGCACCACGCGAACGCCGGAGATGCCCTCCTGCAGGCTGGCGTTGACCGAGCCGATCTTCTGGCGCGTCTCGCGATAGACGACTTTGGCGCGCTGGGTGAAGATCACGGTGGCGATCACCATGCAGGGCAGCACGACAAAGGCGGCCAGCGACAGCTTGAGGTCCATCCAGAGCATGAGCGCGACGACGCCGACGAGGGTCAGGACGTTGCCGGCCACAGTGAGCAATCCCACCGACAGCATGTCGTTGATGACGCCGACGTCGTTGGTGACGCGCGACATCACCGCGCCGGCCTCGTTCTTGTCGTAGTAGCTCTGGCTGAGCCGCTGCAAGTGTTTGAA
>CALBSQ010000198.1 GCA_937967325.1 uncultured Chloroflexota bacterium | reverse complement strand
TGAAGAGGAACTGTCCCCACCAGTTGGCAGGCACATTGTACAGGTTGTCGTCGGTGGGCCAGTTCGTCCAGTAGGTGGTGTTGTAGGCCGTCGGGTAGGTCGTCTGAATGACGGGCACCGCCGGCAGGGCCTTGTAGTAGTCGACCAGCGCCTTGTCGAACAAGGGCTTCGCCGCCGCCGACGCCGGATCGAGCACGTCCAGCTTGGTGGCGTCGTCGCTCAACGCCTGATCGTGCAGTCGCACCTCGTTGCCGTTCACGGTGCGCGTCCCGATGGGGGCGAGGCGGCTCATCTCGAGGTTGGTGTAGAGCTGGTCGGGATCGAAGGAGACGCCGCAGAGCCAGTGCGAGGTGATGTCGAACTGGCCGGTCGTGTATTTCTGGTCGAAGACCGGGCCTTGATACGCCCGCGCCGAGGCGTCGATACCCAGCTTGGTGAGCTCACCGGCGAGGAGCTGTGCGACCTCGTACTCCGGCTGGCCCACGACTACAGGCGTCATGATCTCCAGACTGATCGGCTTGCCCTGGAAGGTCCGCTTGCCGTTCGAGCCGGCCGTTGCCCCCATCTCGTCGAGTAGCGACTTAGCCTTGGCGGGGTCGTAGGTCTGGGGATACTGCTTGGCGGTCGCGTCGTTGGTCCAGACATTGTTGGACTTGTAGTCGGCCCACGGGTACTGAGCCGGCGGCGTCGAGATCAGCCACACGGTCGAGCCGATCTTCTGGCGATCCAGCAAGGACGAAATGACCGTGTGCATACGCGGATCGGCCAGGACGCCCTTGGATGGATCCGAGTTGATCCAGACGCCGCGCGGGCACGGGTCGCGGAAGGCCGTCTGGATCTGCATGTTCTGGTAGCCACCGGCCTTGATCGCCTGCATGTGCGAGTAGTCCACGTTGCCAGGAAGGTCCGTCTGCGCTCGCTTGAACTCCTCCACTGCCGAGTCTTGCACCGGCGCCGTGCGGTAGACGACGTATTGCGGCTTGGGGTCTAGGTTCGCCTTGTTCCAGTAGTTGGGGTCCTTCTCCCACACGAACATGAACTGGTTGGGCAACACCTGATTGAGCTTATACGGTCCCGTCTGCACCGGCGGGTTGTTCTTGAACGTCGTCGGATCCTGGCTGGACCAAATGTGCTCGGGCATCGTGTGGAAGCCGCTCACGATGCCGCAGATGAAGCCGTAGTGGAAGCGCGGGTTGGCCGTCTTCAGCTTGAACACGACCGTGGCATTGTCAGGCGTGGATACGGTATCGACAAACTTGCGTAGGTCTGTCCCGTTCAGGAGCGTGGCGTTCTTGATCAGCATGTTGGCGGTAAAGGCGACGTCCTTGGAAGTAAATGGCGTGCCGTCGCTCCAGTGCGCCGTGGTGTCGAGCGTGATCGTCATCTGCGTGAAGTCGCTGTTGTACTTCCAGCTCTTGCCAAGCCAGGGCTGAATCTTGCCCTGGGCGTAGTTGGCATAGAACAGGTACTCCTTGCAGGCCTGGTTGTATCCCGCCTCATACTCCTGGCCGTTCGGGATGAACGGGTTGAAGCTGTCGAAAACGTGAAAGAGGGTCTGATCGATGATCACCGTTTGCGCCCTCGGCGTGGGAGCGATGCCGCCGGAGGTGGGCACCCCACCGCTGGCCGTGGCCACGGCCGCCTTGGAGGACGAAGCAGACGTCGAAGTGGAGGTCGCCGACGCGGAGGTCTCCGTCGACGAGGAAGCGCTGGAGCTGCTCACCGCGCTGCTCGACGTCGCGGCGCTCGACGACGCGGTGCTGCTGGCCGACGCCGACGAGGAGGGCGCCGCCGAGCTCGACGCTACGGACGACGCCGGAGAGGACGCCGCCGAGGTGGCCGATGTCGCGGCTACCGACGAGGCCGCGGAGGACGAGCTGGTCGTGGTGGCGGCCGTCGAGCTGCCACAGGCGGCGAGGAGCGAGGCGGCAGCTAGCCCACCAGCGCCGGCGAGGGCTCCCTGGATAACCAACCGCCGGCGGACCGGAGTCTCGCCGCTCGGCGCGTACACGTCAGGCATGGTGCCGATAACCCTTTCGATCAACACTACATAATATCATAGGTCTGCTTCGACCCGAGTTGAACGGGAGCGCGCGGGGCCCCGCTGGTCGGCGCCTGTCCAAGGCCTCCGAATGACGTACACCGCCCTTCAGTACGAGGATAGCGTCTTGCCAAACGATCGTACCGGTACGTACAATCGGCTTGCCGGCAAGTATATACACGGCATCGCCGCTTGTAAAGTACTGGACGAGGAGACGGATACGGGCGACGCGCCGTCACCTACGCTGTCTATCGACCGCCGGGCGGCCGAGCCGTTGCACCGGCAGGTCGCCAAGGCGGTGCGGCGACACATCGTCGATCGCGACTACGCCTCCGGCGCCGCTCTGCCTTCCGAGACGGACCTGGCCGGTGTTTTCGGAGTGAGCCGGCAAACCGTGCGCCAGGCGCTGGCGCAACTGGCGAGCGAAGGCTTGCTGGAGCGAGTGGTGGGTCGCGGCACCTTTATCACCACGCCCCGCAAAGCGCGCACGGGCATCGTGTCCTGCATCGTGACGCGCCTGCACGACGAGCTGATCGCCCGTATTGTGGACGGGGCCGAGCATGTCGGCCGCGCCGCCGGCCTGAGGCTGGAAGTGGCCAACGCGCTGGGCGATCCCGATCTCGAGCGCCGCTGCGCCGAATCGGCCACGGTGGGCGCGGATGGGGTCATTATCTTCGCCACGGCCACCGAGGCGGCCACGGGCACGGCCAGGATGCTGCAGCAGGGGGGCCTGCCGTTCGTGCTCGTCGACCGCGCCATCGCGAGCATCTCGGCCGACCTGGTCACCGCGGACAACGTGGCCGGCGGCGCCCTCCTGGCTCGGCACCTCTACGACCTGGGCCATCGCCGCGTCGCCATCGTCCGTCGCGCCTACGATGTCGCTTCTACCGTCCACGAGCGCGAGCAGGGATTCCGCTCCATCTTCGAGGACGCCGGGGTGCCCCGGGCAGACGTCCCGGTGATTTATGCCCCCGGCCACCTGATCAGCGCGTGGGACTACCTCAGCCTGCCGTCGCTGGCGGACCACCCCGACGTGCGCGCTATCGCCGGTGGGCTCGCACAGCTCCGACCGACCGCCGCCTTCGCCATCAACGACATCACCGGCGTGCAAACGGTGCTGGCGGCGCAGAGCCTGGGTTGGGGCGTTCCGGACACGATCTCCGTGGTCGGCTTCGGCGACGACAGCCAGTCGCGTACCTGCGTGCCCGCGCTGACGACCGTTCACCAGGACGCGTCGGAGATGGGCCGGCAGGCGATGGGGCTGCTCATCGAGCGGCTCGCCGCCCCATCGCTGCCTGCCCGCCTTGTTCGCCTGCCGGTGCGCCTGGTGCAGCGCGCCAGCTCGGGAGTCTGTTCGGCGTGTTGACTCTCAGGACGGTCACATCTATCATTTGCTGCGCTGGGAACCTCACCCCCTGGCCCCCTCTCCGGCGCGGAGAGGGGGAACGCGGGCGGACAAGAGGTTCGTTGATCGGGCGCTGCCGGCCGCGACAGGGAGACGTTTCACGCGAACGCGCGACCCGTTGCCGTTCCCCCTCTCCGCGCCGGAGAGGGGGCCAGGGGGTGAGGTTCTCTAATGGTCCAGTCTCTGCTGCGCGTCGCCGGTCTTCGACGCGGCGGCATCGCCACCATGCTCATGGCACTGCTATTCATGAGCGCCTGTGTGGGCCGTCCCCAGGAAGTGCGAGGTCAGCACGCCTCCTTCTTGCCTAGAGCCAATGGCGCTCCCCCCGGCGCCGTGCCGACCAACGTGGGAGGCACTTCCGACACCTCGGGTCTCGGCGCCGGAATGTTGGTCTCCCCGGGCAGCGCACCGGAGGCGACGCCAACGCCACAGAAGTGATGGCTATGGTAGCGAATCGGTTCCTGGCCACCCGCCTGATTCCGTAGGAACGTCAGTGATAGCAAGCTCCGGCTCCCCGACGGCCGAGGCGAAGGATGAGGCCGAGCCCGGCGGGAATGGACGTGCCGGCTCGATCATCATCTGCGGCCTGGGCACGCTCGGCGCGCGTGTCGCGGAGCTGCTGGCAGCCGACCACGCCGTCACGATCCTGAGCCGCGGGCACGAGGAGCGCTTCCGGCACGTCACATCCATGCCGGGCGTATCCCTTATCGACGCCGACTTCCTCCAGCGGGAAGTCCTGGAGCGGACGGGGTTGCCGCGCGCTCGCGCCCTCCTCGCCCTTTGCGGTGACGACTTCGCCAACCTCGCTGTCGCATTGCTGGCCCGAGAGCTCTGCCCGGACCTGCCGCTGCTCGTTCGGCTGTCCGATCCGATACAGGCAGCTTCCCTCGGCCGGCACCTGCCCAACGCGGTGGGGCTCAGCGTGCCGAGTCTGGCGGCGCCGATGTTTGGCGTCGCTGCCTACCGGGCGGGCCACCATAGCGCCCAGACACGTGACCTACTCCCCGGCAACGTTTTCCTGATCGGTGAGCATCCCTGGCTGGCAGCGTCGGAGACCATCGCGCCGTCTCGCCGCGCCGGTGGAGATCTGGTCGCTCGACCGCCGATGCGAGTAGAAGATCTGGAGCGCCAGCGCGGTGTGGTCGTGGTGGCCTGGCGTTCCGGCTCAGACTCCCGCTCCGGCGCCCACGATCGAAGGGAAGCGCTGCCGGCGCCGGAGCGGCAGTTGGAGCCTTCGGGTGACGTTTTGCTGGTCGGGCCGTGGGAAGCAGTGACGGGTCAGGCGCCACGCGCGGCCGAGGTCCACGGCTGGCATTGGCAGGGCCTGTTCGACCGACCGCGCGCGTTCTTTCGACGGGTGCGTCCGGCGGCATGGACCGTGTTGGCAGTGCTCACACTCGTCATCGCCGCCAATACGCTCCTGTTCACCCTGACCTACGGGTTGACGCCGCTAGACGCGCTCTACTTCGTCGTCTCAACCATCACCACGGTCGGCTACGGCGACATCACGTTCCATAACGCCTCGGCGCCCCTGAAGCTCTACGGCGTGCTCTTGATGCTGCTGGGTGTCTTGCTCATGGCGTCGGTCTACGCCTTCGTCACGGACTACCTGGTGGGCAGCCGGTTGGACGACCTCCTGGGCGAGAGGCCGCTGCCGCGCCGCGGCCACGTGGTTGTCTGCGGGCTTGGCACGGTCGGCTACCGAACGGCGCAGATGCTCCGGTCCATGGGTGAATCGGTCGTGGTGGTGGATACGGATGCGGACCATCGCTATGCACGCCGAGCCAGGCAGGAGGGCATACCCCTCGTGATCGGCGATGCGGTTACGGCGGAAACGCTGGCGCGGGCGAACGTTAGCCGCGCTCGCTGCCTGGTGGCGGCCACCAGCGAGGACCGCGTCAACCTGGCCATCGCGCTGGCCGCTCGGGATGCCTCCGCGGACGTCGCCATCGTGTTACGGCTCTTTGACGGCTCCCTCGTCGGGCCGGTGCGGGTGGCCCTGGGTATCGACGATGCGCTGTCTGCCGCTGAGCCGGCCGCCCGCGCTTTCGCCCTGGCCGCACACCTAGGCCCGGCCTATCGCGCCAGCCTCGACGGGCTGGGATCCGATCCTGTCCACGTCGTAGAGACGCAGGTTCCGGCTTTCGTGGATTCCCAGGCCGCGCTCGCCTCCTGGCTACGGATGCGCGCCAAGGGCGAGCGGCTGAGGGTCTTGGCGGACAGATCCAATGCGGCAACGGAGTCCCAACCACGCCGCGCGAGCAGAGGACGCGCGTCCGGGCCGGACGATGCCGCCGGCGGGCGCATCGTCACCGTCGCGACCACCGCCAGAGGCGCGCGGGCGCTGCTCGCGGCGACGCTGCCGACGCACCATTGAGAGCAGGACAGCGCTGGTCTGCCCTATGCTGACCCCGCGCCGAACGGAGTGAGGTACCCATGGCCACCTACGCCGACCTCTTGCTGACCAATGGCGTCGTGCGGACGCTTGCCCACGACCTGCCCGTGACCCATGCCCTGGCCATTGCCGGCGATCGGATCGTCGCCCTCGGCGATCCGGCTCGGGAGATGCGCGGTCCGCGCACGCAGGTGCTCGACCTGCACGGCGGGCTGGCGCTGCCGGGTTTCGTCGACGCCCACATCCATCTGCTCTGGTTCGGGTTAGGGCTGGATGCGGTGGCGCTGACCGAAGTCGCCTCCTACGCCGAAGTCGAGCGGCGCATCGCCGAGCGGGTGGAGCAGACGCCGCCCGGCGTCTGGATCACCGGCAACGGCTGGAACCAGGACCTCTGGGGCGACGTCCGCCCGACTCGCCATCAACTGGACCGGCTCTCCACCCGCCACCCCATGCTGTTCACGCGCAAGGACGGCCACTCCATCTGGGTGAACAGCGCGGCTCTGGCCATCGCCGCCGTCACGGCGCAGACGGCCGACCCCGTGGGTGGTCGCATCGGGCGCGAGGCCGATGGCGCGCCCAGCGGCATCTTGGCCGAGCGGGCCATGGACCTGGTCCGCCGCTGCCTCCCTGATCCCGACGACGCGGCACGCGACCGGGCGCTGGTCCAGGCGACGGCAGTCGCGCACCAGGCAGGCATCACCGCCATCCACGACATGGAGGGGGCGGATGCCCGCGACACCTTCCAGCGCGCCTTCAGTCGCGGCCGGCTGGGCCTGCGCGTCCAGATGATGATCGACCTCGCTTCGTGGCGCGCCGGCTGGCCGCCGGATATGCCTAGCAACGCGGGCGACCCAATGTTGCAGACCGGCTCCCTCAAGATATTCGCGGATGGGGCGCTGGGATCGCGCACGGCGGCGATGCTGGAGCCCTTCCTCGGCGATGCGCAGAACCTCGGCGTCGTGGTCACGCCGGCGGAGGAGCTGCGCAGTCTGGTCGCCGCCGCCGCGCAGCAGCAGGTCGCCTGCGCCATCCACGCCATCGGCGACCGCGCCAACCGCCTGGTGCTCGACGCCTTCGCCGAGACTCAGCCGCTGTGGGGGCCGCGCCGCCTGCGCCAGCGCATCGAGCACGTCCAGTTGCTCCACCCGGACGACCTGCCGCGTCTGGCCGACCTCGGCATCGTGGCCTCCATGCAGCCGATCCACGCCACCGCCGACATGTTGATCGCCGACCGGTTCTGGGGCGAGCGATCCCGACTCGGCTACGCCTGGCGCAGCGTCCTCGACAGCGGCGCCGCGCTCGCCTTCGGCTCCGACTGCCCGGTGGAAACACCCGACGTGCTGCAAGGCATGTACGCGGCCGTGACCCGCCGGAGGGCCGACGGGACGCCGCCCGGCGGCTGGTACCCAGAGCAGCGTCTTTCACTCGCTGAGGCGATCCAGGCTTACACCTTGGGCGCTGCCTACGCCGCCGGCCGCGAGTCCGAGCTGGGCAGCCTCTCACCCGGCAAGCTCGCCGACATCACCGTTCTCGACCGGGACATCTTTACCCTCCCGGCGGAGGCGCTCCTGGAGGCGTCGGTCCGGGCCGCGCTCGTCAACGGCGCGGTCGTGTTCGCACGATAGGAGTGTCCCTCTTCGAGAGAACTCAACCCGCCGAAGCGCGCTGTTCCGTGGCCTGGCGAATCGAGGCGCTGTGGCCGCGGATGTGACCAAGGTACACGTGCTCGATCACCTGGGCGAGCGTCCACTGCCGGCTGCTGGGCGTCACCAGGTCGAACGCCTCATCCGGCAGGTTCCGCAGGAACTCCGTCGCCGCGGCGCCGTTCTTCTTCAGCGAGGCATAGAAGGGGGCGGGGTCGCCGGTTGCATTGCGCTGGGCGAACGCCGCGTTGCCCTCATTGATGGCCTCCATCGCCGGCATCCGGCTCGGCTGCCCCTCGGAGTAGGGCGTCAATAGCCTCTCCAGCAGCACCCCCTCGGCCCCCGCGACGTGCCGGGCGGTTGCCAGGACGGACCAGCCCTCCTCCGTCTGTGCCGACCATTGCTGCGGGGTCAGGCCCCTGGCGAGCTCGCGCAGCTCCGCGTTTGCCGCCTCGACCTCGCGAGCCACGGCTTCTCCTCGTTTGCCCATCGTGAACCTCCAATCCGCTTGCGCTTCCGCGTCGGCCGATCAGCGCCAATCGTGGTTTGGCCACCGGCCCCGTCTCGGCGTTGCAGCATGCGATCTGCTATGCCGCGTCGGCCATCATCTGGGCGAAGCGAGCCAGCGCGGCAACGACGCCGTCGAGCGATGGCGCCTCGGGCTGGGCCATGATGCGGCGCCCGAACGCCGCGGCTTCGCCGAGGCGCTCCTCGATGAGCAGCCAGGCGGCACGGCGATGCGGCAGCAGGTAGTCGGTCTCGTAAAAGAGCTCGAAGGTCGCGCCGGCGGTCAGTTCGGGGTGCGCCGGTCCGACCGGCAGGGTGCTGATCGAGAGTCCGAGCGGCATGAGGACTTCGAGCATGAGACCCACGGCCACGTCCGCGAGCGTTGCGAGCTGCTGGTCGGTCTCATCAGTGTGCGCGAAGAAGCGGTACAGGAGCTGCAAGAGCACCTCGTAGCCGACATTGAACAGATCGGCCACCCGGGCAGTGATCGGATCCCCGATCAGCGGCGTGTCTGCGCCGATCTCCGGCGGGCGCACCTTGGCGGCGAGCACCGGCCTGGCCGGCTCAAACGAAGGGGCGGCCTCCTTCAGCGCCAAGTAGTCGTCCAGCACCTGGAGGAACCGGCCGAAGTGGGCCTCCCGCCACTCGCCGCGCGCCCCTTCACCCTGCTCCACGATGGTCTCGATGGCGGCAACCGCCGATGAGAGGTCGGTGACTGGGATAAGCTCTGGCCAGCCGAACGTCGCGGCGGTCGCCTGCGCCTCCGGCGGCCCAACGAACAGGCGTGCTTCACCATACTTCTGGACCAGGTGGCCCAAGCCCGCTTCGATCGAGCGGTAGAGGTGGCCAACAGTGGCGAAGTCCTGCAGGCGAGGTACGACGTCACCCTCCTCCATCAGCGCCACGGCCTCCCCGACCGCCGCGAAGCCCTCGGCATCATCGAGCGCCATGCCTTCGGGGCGCTCCAGATAAAGGAAGTGGCGGAGTGCGCGCTCGCCGAAGGGCATGAGGGCCACCTGGACCCCCGGTGGGAAGTGCCGTGCCGGATGGGGCAGGTTGGGGCGGGAGAGGTGCGGGGAGGCGCCGATCGCCGTGAGCAGGTTCTGGACGAGCGCGAGGTGCAGCATCTCCTGCGCCGCCACCTGATACATGACCGACCGCCAGCGCTCCACGGACGCCAGTTGTTCCGGGGTGAGCCCCTCTTCGACGCGCTGCTTGAGGCTGAAGGCGGCGAAGAGGTATTCGCACATGAGGGCGTGCTCGATCTCGGCCGCCTCGCAGAGCATGTAGATCAGCGCTTCCCGATGCTCAAGCACAAAGGGGCGCTCGGCAGATCCGTCCCCACCGGCCTCGCCGCGGATAGCGATCACGTGACTCAGCATTGCGCTGCCCTTACTGATGCGACTCGGAGCGTTCGAGCGCTGCGCGCAGCGTGTCCAGGTCATAGGAGCCATCGTGGCGCCGGCTGTTGATGAAAAAGGTGGGCGTGCCGTTGACGCCACTGCGCACGCCGCTCATGAAGTCCTCGCGCACCCGGCCCGCATGGGCATGGCCCGCCAACTCCTGGTCGAACCGGCCTTCATCTAGTCCCAGGTGCGCCCCATAGGTCCGCAAGTGAGCGTCGTCGAGCGCACGCTGGTGCTCGTAGAGGTAGTCGTGCATTTCCCAGAAGCGTCCTTGCGCGGAAGCCGCTTCGGCGGCCTCGGCGGCGTGCGCCGCGTGGGGATGCATCTCCGAGAGCGGAAAGTTCCGGAACACGAAACGCAGCCGATCGCCGAAGTGCTGTTGCACTTGCTTGACGATGGGGTAAGCCTCACCGCAGTAGGGGCACTCGTAGTCCCCGTACTCTACCAGGGTCACCCGCGCGGATTCCGGCCCCTCGATATGGTCGCGCTCGCCTACCGGTAACGTCAGGTGCGCGGTCTCCTGATGGTGACTCATGCCGTAGCCTCCTTCGCCTGCAAGGCGTCAAGCGCTGAGAGGATACCGTCCGCGCCGGGATTGACGCCGACGGGCGACAGGTAACTCCAGCGAATGATTCCCTCGCCATCGAGCACGAATAGGCCCCGCCCGCTCTCGCCGGCCTTTGGCTGGTACACGCCATAGGCGCGGGACACCTTGCCCTTGGGCTCGAAATCCGCCAGCAGCGGGAAGTGCAGCTTGCGGTCGCGAGCGAAGGCCAGGTGGCACCAGACGCCGTCGACCGAGATGCCGAGCAGTTCCGCATGGTAGGGCCGGAACTCGGACAGCAGCTCGTTATAGAGGGTCATCTGGTCGCCACATACGGGACTCCAGTCGGCCGGGTAGAAGGCCAGGATGACCGGACGGCCGCGGAACTCAGCCAACGAGACGTGCTGATCGGGGGTGCTGAACAAGTGGAAATCGGGCGCCGGGGTGCCGACCGGCAGCGGCGTCGTGACATCGTGATGCGCGGAGTGATACACGTCGGCGAACCTTTCCAGTGGTCCCATGCCACGAGGCAATGCTGAGCAAGAATGTGACCAAACTATACCGGAGACAGTGCCAGGCGCCACTAGCCAAACGGCTAGCCCGACGACTATGCCGCGCCCGCCCTCACCGCTGCAGCGGCGTGCGCGGGACGCGGTGATAGATCTGCACGTCGCCGTTGTCGTAGATCAGCTCGGTGTGCAATACGTCGGGCAGCAGTTGGTGAAGACGCGCCAGCCGTTCGCGCGTGATCGACGAAATCATGATGACCGGCACGTCCGCGCTCGGCTGTCCCAGAGCAAAGCGGCTTCCCCCACTCTCGTCCAGCGGCCAGCGGAACAGGTAGGCTTCGCGCAGGCGCTCATCCACATCCGTCCAGACCGCGCCATTCGGTAGGTAGCGAGGTAGCCAGTCCAGCGCTTGCGCTTCCGGCGCGCTGTAGAAGGTCCACTTATTACTCAGGATGGGTTCGTTGGTCGCCTTGAGCGCGCCCATGGCGGCGAGGCACGTGACCGCTGCTGCCAGACCGGCTCGCATAGCCGGACCGGTCAGCGCAACGGCCGGCAAGCGCCGCGGCAGCCCGACCAGCGCGCCACTGACTGTCGGTAACGCTGCGAACATAAAGATGGGGAGCAGCCGGAGCTGCAGATTGGAGCCGAGCACGCCGCTGTAATCGGCGACCACGCCGAAGCCGACCTCCAGGGCCAGCGCACCGAAGAGCAACCAGCGCAGGCGCAAGACATCAGGAACGGCTGCCCATCCACCGCGCAGCAATCGCCGCGCCTGGGCCAGCCAGACCACGCCGGATAGCGCGAGGACACACCAGTCGAACGCGTTCAACAGGAGGTAGATCCAGGGCGACCGCCAGTTTAGCGCGATGCCGGCGTAGGGGTGCTCGCTTGTTCCAAGATGCCGGAACAGTCCAACAATACGCTGCAGGCCGGCGCCAAGCTGATCCAAGATCTGGCCGCTGGGAGGGTAGAGGTAGAACAGCTCAATACCGAGCAAGAGCGCCGAGGAGCCGGCAACAAAGGCGAGCCGGAGGAAGAGGCGGCGCTCGTCGGCCGTCTCTGGCGTGCTGAGTCGTGCCATGCCCAAGCCGCCGGCGGCACTCATGAGCAGGCCCGCGACGAGCGCGCCACCGAAGGTGCTGTTCGTCGCGACCAGCGCCGCGAACACCACGTAGAGCAGGAAAACGTAACGCGCGAACACCGCCGCCGGCTGCCGGTAGCAGAAGGCGCGGAACAGCAACAGCAAGCCGGCCAGAACGAGGCTGTAGGTCAGCTTCTCGTGCGAGCCTCGCAACGTCGTGAAGAGGAAATCCGGCTGTAAGCAGAGCAACAACGCGGCCAGCGCCGCTGCCTGATCGTCCCGGGTCATCTCGCGGAACGCCAGGTAGGCCATCAGGATCGTGAATGGAAGCATGAAGGGCCAGCCCCAAGATTGGAGTTGCTGGACGCTGAGGCCGGACATCTCCATCAGGAAGACGTTGACCGACTGGAAGGCGAACCCCGAGGGATAGACCGGATGAGTGTCGGAGCTGGGAATGACGGTGCCGGCGTCCGCTACCGCGGCAATTACCCGTGTCGTCTCGGCGGTATCCTGCTCGACGTAATAGCCCTGATAGCGGACGAGCAAAAAGGCGACGATAATCAGGGCCAACGACGTCAGGAGCAGCGGGTAGCGGGCAGCGCTACCAGATGAGGGAGCCTGTTGCACCTGCGCCGCGGCGCTGCCGCCATCCCGCTCAGCGGCCTCCAACGCATTCACCGCGGTATCCCCGTCCTTCGGACGGCCCTCGCCAAATGAAAGGGACCGCGGTCCTCCGGTCGTTTGGCCGCCGATCGCAATCGCCGTACCGGCTCGTCGTCGCCCGGGCTACTGCCTGCTTTCACCGCAGCAGCACCCAGGCGCAAACGCCCGCCGACACGGCGAACATGAGGAGGCACCCGGCCGCGAGCAGAGCAGTTGTCCGATCCGCCACCGACCCAAGTGACCACCAGCGCGCCTGCGCCGAAGGGGGGACTGCTACACTCGCCCGGACACCTTGAATTGAAGCCGCCTGACCTTGATCGGTCGCCGCTAGTTGGGCACGCAGCACCCACTGGCCAGGACCAGGCGGCAACCAATCGACGGTCAATGTCCGGCGCTCGCCTGCCTGAAGCGCGACGCTGACGTTGGCCACATTGGTAGGGCGGCCCGTCCCGGATTGCTCGGCCCAGATCTCGATAAGTCGGGGATCATCGTCCGCTTCCCCGGCGTTGGCAGCCTGGATAGTCAGCGTTAGTGCCGCGTTTGACGGTTGCGCCGATGCGTCACTGGCCTGGAGCGCGAGCAGGCGCACGTCTGCCGGATGTGCCGGCTGCAGGTGGAAGGTGCCATCGTAACTGAGAACATACAGTCCCGCGCTGGCCGGCAAGGTCGACACCTGGCAGGATGCCGACGGTCCGGGCGGCAGCGCGGCAGCGGGAGCGCAGCCACCGAGCGCCGCCAGCGCCCGACGGAGGGGGATTGGCGTGGCAGCGCCGAACGACACCCTTGCGCCCGGCCCCAGCCGCAACTCGCTGCGCCAGCCATCGGGCAGCAGTCGGACGTGATCGATGCGAGCCCCGCTGAGGCGCACGGCCTGTGACTGATCGTCCGGCAGCAAGGCACGCAACCCATCACGGGCAACGTCGGGAGGCTGCGCCGGAAAGGCCGCGCGCAGGGCATCCAGACCGGCCCGGTCGCGCGGCGGCGCGCTGTTGACGCTCGCGGCCGGCGCAGCCTCCGGCTGCAGCACGAGCTCATCGCCGGCGAGGTAGAAGAGGAGGCTGGGAACCTGGTACACCGTTTCGCGGTTGACGCCATCGACGTTACGATCCCAGCGACCTACCGTCCGACCATCCAGACTTGCCACGCGGACGTCCTGGCGCTGGTCAATTGACCAGACGCCCGACTGGATTCCCATCAGGTGCAGCCGGCCGTCCACTGAACTGAGGTAGAGGCTCGGCAACCCTGCTGGCAGCACGGCCAGCTCGCCGCGGTACCCGGCGCTGATCGTGGAGTAGGCGGAGCTCGGCGCGATAACCGACTCCCCCGATAGCCATGGCGCCGTACCTTGCCCGGCGTCCCACTCGTAAATGCCCTCGCTGCTGCGCTGCCCGCCAGCCTCGGAGGCCACGAACGTCTGCAAGTCCCAGCGCCGCGACAGCACCCAACTGGGCAACTCGTCGTAGGGGATCGTGCGCACCGAGAGGTCTCCCAGATCGACGGCGCTCGGGGCTTCGTGGCGACCGAGAAGCCCAAGCTTGAACTGAAACAGGCCGTTACCCTCGCCCCAGGAGTAGCGCACCGACTCATACGGGCTGCTCGCCCCTCTGATGGGCGAGAATGGGTCGTCGCCAGGGTAGTACTCGTGACGAATGATGAGGTTGGGGAAGCCGGTATGGTTGGGATCAAATCGGTAGTAGGCAAAAGGACTCTCGAAATCCGGGCTGTTCTCCTGGTGCAGCAAGACCGGACGAACGGAAAAGAGCTGCAGTCCGATTTCCGGCTCCAGGTCGGGCAAGAACGAGCCGAGCTGGACGAGCCGCCCTGCCACCCAGTCCATCGCCAGTGGCGGGGTACGATCAAACCACGAGCGCAGGTGCGTCGGCGAGGAGCCGAGGTAGGGCCAGAAAACGGCGTTGTCGAACGGCAGAAGAGGTAGGTGCGCCACGTTAACCTCGAGCGATGCGCGAGGCACGCTCGACGACGGCGGCTTGTCGGGGAAATAGCGCAGCAGCGAGTACGTGGGGATGCCCGTGTGCGCGGGATCGGCCAGACGGAAATCCCAGGCGTCGCGGCCGCGCCAACCGTGGGTGTCCCCGCTGGTATCGCCTTCCTCCGGAAGGGCGAAGGCCCCCTCCATCGAGAGATCGTCCGATGGACGGCCATCCGCCAGCAGCCAGGGCCGTGAGCTCTGGGCACGCACGGTCCAGTGCAGCGCCTGGGCCAGCACCACGTGGTTCTGCTTCACGGCTATGGGGACCGTTGCCGCGCCAAGCTGGTCGTCGTAGAGGTCGGCCACGCGGTCGCCCGCTTCCGCATGGAAAAAGATGACCAACTTGGGCGCGCCTCCCCCCGGTCGGAATATCCAGGTCGCGTCGTCCATGCTGGTAGCGAGACGCCAGTCCGTCGACCGTTGGACCGGCACGTAGTTGTACACTTCCACCAGGTCGTGATCGGTGGCGAAGGAGGCGTGTATCGTCGTGAGGGAAACGGAGCCGTCAAGCTGCTGCTGGCTCACGGACATTACCTTTACTTCCGGCGCCTCGGCGAGGGCGTCGTCCGCCATTCCAAGTAACTGAACCACCACGGCGCCGCTCGTTGCCAAGAGGAGCATCACGATGGAGCGCAGCCAGCCAACCGCCATGCTAGCCCGAAGGAATCCGATCATCGCCCGATTGTACAGGCTAGCGAGCGGCTAGCAAGGGTCACCCAGCCACCTTCCCCAGATCCGCTTGTGCATCCCCGAGCTGCCGCCGCACCGCGTCGTCCACCTGCAGTCGGCGCTGGATAAGCGCACGGGTGGCTTCGACATCGGTGTTGCGGTTGACAAACAGGCCGGCGACGAGCCGCCCACCCTTGAGGTAGAAGGCGGTGAACTCGCGTCCGTCCAGGTCCCCGCGAATGACTAGGTCGTCCCAACCCTGATTATGGCCCAGGAACTCCATGGAGAGATCAAACAAGTCGGAGAAGAAATAAGGCGGCTGGTCGAACGCTTCGCGCCGCTGGTACTGGCCGGCCGCCTCGCGCGCCATATTCTTGCCGGCGAGCGCGCCCTGCTGCTGGGCCACGTCCCAGTGCTCCACGCGCATGTACGCCTCGTACAAGGGGCTAAAGAAGCGAGCGACATCGCCGGCAGCGTAGATGCCAGGCTGATTCGTCTGGAGGAACTGGTCGACGACGATTCCAGATTCGACCTTCACCGACGTGTGGCGTGCGAGCTTCGTCTCCGGAGTCACACCGACGCCCGCCACGACTAGATCGGCGTCCAAAGTCCGGCCTCCGCTAGTGATCACCCGCTCAGCACGCCCGTTCCCCTCGATCCGCGCGGCCTCGTCGCCGTTGATAACCGTCACGCCCTGGCCGGCCAGGGTGCGTTGGAAGACCTGGGCCGCGGCCGCGCCGAACAGGTGCTCCCAGAGTACCGCCTGCCGGGTCACCAGGGCCGTCTCCAGACCAAGCTGCCGCAGCGACGCCGCGAGCTCGGTCGCGATAAAGCCGCCGCCGATCAGCACGGCCCGCCGCTTCCCCTCGGCGGCCCGCCGAATCGCCTCGGAGTCACGCAGCGAGCGTAGGTACAGCACATCGGGCAAATCGGCGCCGGGGATCTCCAGCGCGCGGGGCGACGCTCCGGTGGCCAGCAGCAGCGAGTTGAAGGAAAGCGTCTCGCCCCCGGCCAACGTAACGGTCTGGTCGGCCACACTGAGGTGCTCGACCGTGCATTCCAGGCGGACGTCAACATCGTGCTGGGCGGCCCAATCGGCCGGATGGACGAATACGTCGTCGCGCGGTGTCTCTCCACGCAGGAAATCTTTGGATAGCGGTGGGCGATGGTACGGGCGGTCGGCATCAGCCGACAGCAGCACGATCCGTCCCTTGGCGCCTTCCTGCCTGAGCGCCTCCGCCGCTTTGGCGCCGGCCAAACCGCCGCCGATGATCAGATGTGCGATCTTGTTATCCACTGCTGGCATGGAACATTCCTCTCATTGAACAAACGCGCCTCGCAGTCCCCGTGCCGGGCCGCCGGGCGTTGGCGCGGCCAGAGTCCGATGGTCATCCGACAGGTACGCCCAGTTGACCATACGTCACGCCGGCCGGCCTGCCGAGGCGCGCGATCGGCGACTGGTGCGTGATAGGATGGCCCAGACCGTCGCGGTGACGCCACATGAGAGGGTAGCAGACGTGACCATCACGAGCACGAGCCTTCGCACCCAGATCGAACAGAACGGCTACGTGGTCGTGCCCGGCGTGGTACCGGCTGCGCTCCGCGAGCGCGTGCTGGACGACATTTGGCAGCACACGGGGGCCCGCCCCGACGATCGCGAGTCCTGGTACAAGCCGGGGATCGTCGCTTCCAGCGGCATGGTGGAGATGTATCACTACCAGTCTATGTGGGACACCCGGCAATATCCGCGCGTCCACGACGTCTTCAGCGATGTGCTGGGGACCGACCACCTATGGGTCACGCTCGACCGCGTCAACCTCAAGCCGCCGGCCGACCCGCGGCATCCCGAGCACGACCACAAGGGCTTCATCCACTGGGACACCGACACTACCAAGTACCCCGACATTCCCTTTCGGGTGCAAGGGGTGCTCGCGCTGACGGACACGGACGACCGCATGGGCGGCTTCCAGTGCGTGCCTGACCTCTACCGCAGCCTCGCCGAATGGATCGCCCGACAGCAGGCGGACCGACACCCGCGCAAGCCCGAGCTCACCGGCTACACCATTGAGCGGATCCCTATGCGCGCCGGCGATTTGGTGATCTGGAGCACGCTCATGCCGCACGGCAACGGCCACAACGTCTCCGATCTGCCCCGCCTGGCCCAATACATCAGTATGTTCCAGGCCACAGAATACGACGATGCAGCACGAGCGGTGCGGATCAACTGCTGGCGCAACCACCTGCCGCCACCCGGCGCCGCCTTCCCCGGCGACCCGCGCAAGCTCGAGGAGCAGAATCCACCAGCCGAACTGACGCCGCTCGGTCGCCAGCTGCTCGGCCTTGACCGCTGGGAGTAGTCAGGGGGTCCCCGGCGGTAGCCGGCGAAACAGGTGGCGCGACCCCGTCCGTCCTATTGCCGTTGACGGTTTGCCCTGTGCATGCGAACATGCGTTCCATCGACATCACACCATGGGAAAGGATCGACCACCGTGCCTGAGGCGAACACCCTGGCGCGAGCGCAGGACTTCATCTGGCGCAACGCCCGACTGCTCGACCGCCAGCGCTTCCGCTTCCTCTTTGCCGGGGGCCTGGGCGAAGCGGTGCTCACCGCTCTCAGCGCCTACCAGAATGCCGACGGCGGATTTGGCAACGCCTTGGAGCCGGACATGCGCTGTCCGGATAGCCAGCCGGTCGCCTGCGAGGTGGCGCTGCAAGTGCTGGACGAGGCTGGGATCGATGGCGATCTGGTACAGGACCTTTGCGACTTCCTTGACACGATCGCTACCGAGGAGGGAGGCGTCCCCTTCGTGCTGCCATCGGTACGCGCCTACCCGCGCGCTCCCTGGTGGGAAACGGACGACCACCCTCCTGCCTCCATCAACCCCACCGCCGGGATCGCCGGGCTGTTGCACAAGCACGGCGTACGGCACGGCTGGCTCAAGCGGGCGACCGAGTATTGCTGGAGTACTATGGCCGCGTCGCCGTCAGAGGAAGTTCACGAGCTAGCCGCGACCATTGCCTTCCTGCAATACGCCCCCGATCGCCCGCGTGCCGAGCAGGCGTTCGCGCCGATTGGTGAGCGCATCCTTGCTAGGGGACTTGTGGCGCTCGACCCCTCCGACACCGGCTACGTCAAGAAGCCGCTGGATTGGGCGCCGTCGCCGGACAGCCTTTGCCGTCGCCTCTTCAGCGACGGGGTTATCGCGGCGCACCTGGACGGACTAGCGGCGGCCCAGGCGGAGGATGGCGGCTGGCCCATCGCCTGGCCCGCGGTCGGCACCGGAGGCGAGATGGAGTGGCGCGGCTGGGTCACCGTGGCGGCGCTCAAGACGCTGAAGGCGTACGGCCGGCTACGCTAGCGGTCTCCGGCTCCACATTCACTCGTGCGATCAGCGTTTCCAGCGGCAGGTCGCCGAGGCTTGGCACGATCAGGTCGGCCTGTTGCAAGTCGAGCCGGCCAGTCAAGGCGTTTGGAACGGCCACGACGTACAGGCCGGCGCGCTTGGCAGCCAGGATGCCGTTGGGGGAATCCTCCAGCGCGATGGCTTCGTCCGGCCGCAGATCCAGCGCCGCCAATGCCGCGGTATAGAGCAACGGATCGGGCTTCGTTCGCCCTACGTCGTCGCGGCACTTGAGGCAGTCGAAATACGACAACAGTCCGAGCCGTGCCAGATGGCCGGCCACCCAATCTCGCGTCGAGCTGGAAGCGAGGCCCACCTTGAGGCCCAGTTGGCGGGCGGCGACAAGGTATGCCTCAACGCCTGGAAGCGTAACCTGGGCCGCGATGAGCTCGGCCCAGCGGGACCGTTGCGCGCCCCGAAGTACGTCCCGATCTAGCGAACGGCCAAGCTGCGCTTCCAGGTGCGCGTGAGCATCGAAGGCGGACGATGTTGTCCCGATGCACACCGCCCACGCGGACAGTTCAAGGCCCGCGCCATGTTGTTGATAGACATCGCACCAGGCCTGGAACTCGGGTACTTCCGTATCCAAGATCAGCCCATCGAAGTCGAAGATCAGTCCGCGAATCACGCCGCAAGCTCTCTCAATGCTGCCACTTCTCGCCATTATTGTACGGGCGCGGCTGCCCTTCGGCGCCGGCAACGACATCACCTCCCATCCACGGCAACGCTTCGGCGGCGTTGACACTCGCGCCTGGTTGCCGTAAAGTGCCTGCTACTTCGGCAAGCGTAAGGCTGTGCCCATCGTTTCTGAGAGAAGGGACTTATGATGCATCGGGCTCAGGGTCACGATTCGACGGATGAGCGGGTAGCGGTGACCCGCCGCGGTCTGCTCGGCATCGGCGTACGCTTGCTCGCGGGGCTGGGCGGCGTCGGCTTGCTGACGGCCTGTGGGGGCACGACGACAACGGCGACGACTTCATCGGCAGCGCCGGCGCAAGCTGCCGCGTCGACGGTTACCGTCACCCAGGCGTCGGTATCAACGTCCGTGTCCGTCGTCACTTCCGTGCAGACTCAAACGGCGACGGCTACGTCGGTGCAGACGCAGACCGCCACCGTCAGCGTAGCCCCCAGCGGCGGCAAGATCATCCTGGACTTCTGGAACCCTGCCGGAGACACCAACGGCAAAGCGATTATCGGCGACCAGGTAGACCGCTTCAACAAGGCCAATCCCAACCTGCAGGTGCGCGACAGCATCATCGACAACGGGAACAACTACGAGAAGTACACCGCGGCCCTCGCCGGCGGCGTGCCACCGGACGCCATCATGACCTACGACTACGACCCGCTCACCGGCTGGGCCAACGACAACGCCATCCAAACGTTGGACGCCTATGCCGCCGAGGAGAAGATCGACCAGAGCGACTACTTCCCTATCGTCTGGCCGATGCTCTCCTTCTCCGGCCACATCTGGGGCTTCATGCAGGAGTTCGACTCCGAAGTCTTCGCCTGGAACAAGGGCGTCTTCAGCGCCAACGGCCTCGACCCGGCAACGCCGCCGAAGACCATCGCCGAGCTGGACGACCTGAACAACAAGCTGACCAAGCACGATCCTACGGGCGCCATCAGCCAGCTCGGCATCGCCCCCGGCATCACCGGCATCAAGGGAGGCTCCACCGACACCTGGATCGCCATGTTCGGCGGCATGTTCTTCGACACGCTCAAAGGGACGTTCACGATTACCCGACCGGAGAACGCCGCCGCCCTGGACTGGATGGCCAGCACTTGGAAGAAAATAGGCGGGCGCGCCGCGATCGACGCCTACAACAAGAACGTCCACGGTCAGGATGGCTTGGGCAACGGCAAGCAAGGCATGGGCCTCGTCACCGAGCACATCCCCTACGACTGGAAGACGCAGTACAAGAACCTGGACATGCAAACCGCCTTGTTGCCGGTCAACCAGGGCGTCTTCTACGGCTCCGGCGCGGCCGGTGGCGGCAACCTGTTCGTCGTGCCCAAGGGGGTCCCGCACGTCAAAGAGAGCATCACCTTCCTGAAGTACATGGGCAGCGGCCAGCAGGTGCTGGAGTGGAACGTCCGGGAAAACAACCTGCCGGCAGTGAAGTCCGTGGCGCTCAGCCCCGACTTTGCCAAGCAAGTGCCGGACATGCACGCCTTCCTGGACATGCTCAAGCTCAGCGCCGACCAGAACCATATGACGGGTCCGATCACGCACCCGGCCGTCAACGAGTTCAAGACGATGCGAGACAAGGTGGTCAACGACATCCTGGACGGCAAATATCCGGCAGCACAGGGGCTGCAGCAGCTCGACCAGCAGTTCAAGCCGGTGCTGGACAAGTATAAGAAGTAGCCGGCGGCGGCAATCTCCGACACGGGATGCTACCAGGCTCCAAGGCGGGTACGGCGTCCAAGGGGTCTTCTCTCGCGCCAGTCATCTCCCGCCACGGCAGGCATGAGGGCGACCAGACGGCGTATGGCCCAGGGGGAGGCACGTCCTGCACCCAGCAATATTAGGGGACGTGTCCAGCTAGCGGCGTCGCGAGGGGATGATGGAGCGCAAGTTCATCTCGCACGCCGTTGCCTTCCATCCGCTGATGAACAAACGCGGAGCTAAAGGCGTCGAGCGCGCAGAGCAGGTCTCGGACCCCTGCGAGTCCATCGGCGACGATCCCACCGAACACCATCGCCGGGGTCCGCGGGCCACGAGCCGCGAGCGTCCAAAATTCCGTGCCCGCGGCAACGAGTAGCTCTCGAGCCTGCACGCTCTCTTCTGAGTCGTCAATGAACAGCACGACCTCTGGGGAAAAAGGCTCGCGACTCTCCTCCGCACGCGCAACGAGCTCGTCTTCCGATGCTGAGCCGGCGGGCGCGCCCTCGTTGACATCCGATCCAGCGCGAGATTCTGGGTTCATCGTTCCCCCTCAGTGCTACATAGTCATCCAAGCTCGCACAGCATGTTACCGGCTGTCCGCACCGTCACCACGTTTTGGTGCTCGTCCGTACATTCAGTCTCTGATACCAGCCGACGGCTAATGTGTGTAGTGGGCGCGAGCGACCGCCGTGCGCTCCCTCATCCGTCAGCCGGAGCGGACGGGGCTACGACGATGCCCGCGGCCGTTGTGGACACCAGACGGCAGATGGAGGTAGCCTCGCCCATAAACGATGTACTCCTCTGGCATGGGAAGACAGGTTGGACCGGCAAAGGTAGACTCCAGTGCGCCGTCAGAAAGGATTGTGAGCCATGTTCGAGGAATTTGCAACGCTCCTGACGACCTGCCAGGCAGCCGGCTCCGTGCCGCGTCGCGACGGCCGGCGGATACATCGCTCCATCGTCGCGGCCGGGCCGCCGGCCAGCGACGCCGACATCGCCCACCTGGAGTGGTGGTTTGGCCACGCGCTGCCGCCCGATTACCGCGCGTTCCTCCAGCGCTGGGACGGCGCTCAACTGTTCGCGATACAAGGCGCCATCGGGCCTGCCGATCCTAACCCGAGCATCTTCAGCGCCGCCATGGTCCCGGAGCGCCAGTTCCATTTCCAGGACCGGAGGGTGCTCGTGATCGGAATGCTGGACGACGAGGCGTACTTCATCCTCGATCGGCGCCGGCCTGACGCCCCAGAGTGGCCGGTGTGGTGGGCGGATGAGGGCGAGACGGCGGAGGGGTTACTGACGCAGCCGCCGATCGCCGGCAGCTTTGCCGAGTTCATCCAGCGCTACGTGGCGGCCCAGGGCGAGTCATACTTGGAGCCGCCACCGCCGCCGCTGCGATGGCAAACGATGCCGCCTGAAGGAATAATCGTCGAGCGGTGGATTCACGGCCTGGGCGTGAGCCTGTCCTTGCTGCGCGAGCCGCGTATGCTGTATCTGCTCGGGCTGCCCAGTGGGGATCCCTACGGGGTCACGCCCGAGGGCCTCCTGATCGCCGCTGGGCTCCGCAACCGCCTGCTGGCGATGGGGGCGCAACCGATGGATCCAGCTACCATCAGTTGGGAGACGACCGGCAACCGCTGGCTCTTCACCGTCTCCGCCGAGCCCCAGCAGCACGTCGACGCAGGGGCGGTCGCTCCGGTTCCGACGCCCGAAGGGTGGCGGGAAGTAGCGCCGGGGATGTGGGTTTTTGGCGCAGAGGGAGTCGGCCACGCCGCCTTGTTTGTGCTGCGCTCAAATAACCACGGCCGCCACGGCGGGGCTTACAACCTCGGCTGGAAGCTTGGCAGTGGTGAGGTGGTCGTGGCGTCGCTGCGCCAGCGACTTGCCGCTCTCGGCAGTTACGTTACCTCCCCGAAGTACCTGCCCGAAGGCTACGAGGCCGAGCAGTACCATTGGTGGAAGGAAAATCAGCTACTGCCCGACGTCCGGCCCTAAGATCAAGCCACAATGATAACTGCGGAGCCGGCCTCTGGATGCAATGCCGTTATCGTCGTGGCCTTGGTGTAGCGGGTGTATCCGGCGAGTACGGAGGAGAGTCGCCCAATGGATAGGCCCACACGCCGCTGCGTCATCTGCGGGGTCTCGATCCCCGTCGAGCTTGCGAGCGGGCAGCTTTGCTCGTACCACTACCGCGACCGCGCGGCCCGCCAACAGGTTGGCATGGCAGCGGAAGAGCTCGATGCCAGGTGCGGCGATACCCTCGCGACCTGGCGTGACCATACGGCCGACATGGCTGGTGGGCTGCCGGCGGCGCAGTTTCGTTTTCGGCATCGCCATGACGGTTGGCTACTCTTCTGGCTCACCAAGACGCCTGCCGCCGGCCTCAGCGAGCAGGGGTGGAGGACGGACTGGCTCGCGATCCATACCGGCAGCGGGGAGCGGCGCCGTTTCGCGCAGACCCCGGAGGTCGCCGTGTGGTTCGACCTACTCGGGATCAGGCCGGTCCCGGAGCGAGACAATCCGCTGGAACGGTGGGGACAGCCGCCGCCGCCGCCGGAACCCCGTGTCAGTATGGCCGCGATGGCCGCTCCAGAACCCAGACGGCCATCGCCGGCCGAGCTGGTAGCGGGAGCCGGCACACCGGTGTACGGCCTGGTTGGCTCACCACTCGGGCTAACATTGTCTGGACTGGGCGCCCAGAACTGGGCCGGCCGGGCCGAAATCACCACGTTGACCTTTACCGACCACCCCACGGCAGAGGAGGACCCGTCGCGGAACGAAGAGACGCTGCAGTCAGTACGGTCACGGCTCATGGACGAGGCCGAGCGTTGGCGAGAGGGCCACAGTCGAGGGCAGGGTTGGGCCTTCGGCACGACGCGCGCCACAATGCGGGCAACCGGCCCGGGCGTTCCGCAACGGCACCCGCGCCGCTGCCGACGCGGGCGTTCGAGCTCATGCATTCCTATCACCTGACATACGATGTTGATCTGCCCGGTGGGGTGGAGATGCGGTTCAACGTCGACGCGATCGCTCCGAAACTCTTCGCCGGGCTGCCCCCTGAGGTGAGGACCGCGCTGGGTGACGAGCGCTGCAAGCTGCACTGCACGCGCGTGCATAGCATGCTGTGGCGCTACGTCCCCGACCTGCTGCGGCGCCCGCTGACGATCGAGGGCAACGTCTTCGCCGCCGAGCTGCTCGCCTGGCCGCGCCCGCGGACCCTGTGCGCGTTCCAGCTTGAGCGGGACGTAATGGGGCCGATCCGGAGCGTGATCAGCGGTAGCGCCTACGGGGTCGCCTTCGAGCGCCTCGTGGAGATACTCCAGGCGCTGGTGATCATCAACCACCGAGGCGAGCTTCTGGCGCAATACCAGACGGACCTGGACGAGCAGCGGCGACGGCTCCAGCCGCCTTCGCAATAAGGACCGAACGGTTGCCGTGGTGCGCGGAACGACGATGCAGCGTGGCCGCTTAGGCATGACGCGGTAGAATACGTAGAATACAATGTCCCGCGCAGCATCCGGCACCAGGACTTCGGCGTGCTCGCTAGCAGTATGCATCGGACCTTGGCAGGTTCGGATCAGGAAGACTGGCCGGATCGAGTGCAGTGGGCGCAACACGACTAGCAAGGGGTACCAGTTGGAAGCGGTACTCAGTGGCCGCGCAGCCGCCGGAACAGGCTGGGCAGGTTGAGGGACCAGCCCCAGCCGAACACGTGCGGCGTCAGGATGCGCGCGTCGGCAGGATTCCAGAAGCGCTCGCGGATGACGGCCGGCGTCGGCCAGCGCCAGTCGTACGGGATGCCCAGCCAGGCGCCCACTTTCTGCCGTCTAGTGGCCGCGAGAGCCGCCACGCCAAGACACAACGCCGTGGAAACCAGCACCCGTCGCATCAACCGTGTCATGCCTGCTATTGTACCCCTTGGGAGCCAATCCGATGGCGCACACACATTGGTAGCTGGCACGTGGCAGATAACCTCACCGACCGTCTCCTCGCTTTCTTGCGAGACAGCGCAGTTGACCTCCAAGTGCTCACGCACCCACCAGTCCGCACCAGCGAGGAGGCGGCACAAGTTCGTGGCACGCCCCTCGAGCAGGGAGCGAAAGCACTGGTCTTCCAGGCGGACGGCCGCCACATTCTGTTGGTGCTCCAGGCGCACCGCCGCGTTGACAGCCGAGCCTTCAAGCGGACCTTCGGCGTCAAAGACCTCCGCATGGTCTCGCCGCATGACCTGAAGACCCTCACGGGGCTGGAAGTCGGTGCAGTCCCACCCTTCGGCCACCTCCTAAATTTACCGACCTACGCCGACGAGCGCCTACTTACCCTGCCGTGCATCTCCTTCAACGCCGGCAGCCGGAGCACTTCCGTCGTGATGTCCCCACAGGACTATGCCCGACTGGAGCAGCCGACGATCGGCCGGTTTGGCACGGGCGAAGACTGAACTGTCAGCCGTGCGTCCGACACCGTTCCGGAACGGTGGCCTCGCCCAGTGCCTGTGTCCGGAGCGCGGGCGTCCCGCCCGCCCCAGCCAGGCGTCAGGCCGCGTAGCATTAGATTTGCAGGCACACCCCAAGTCGGGGTAGCAACCGGGCGGGCGGGACGCCCGCGCTCCGGGTCACCGCCCCTGCTGTCCATGCAGCACGTGGAACGCCACGATAGCCAGCGCCACGTGGACGTTGAGCGAGCGGATCTTGCCGTACATCGGCACGTACACGCTCAGGTCGCAGCCGCTCAGGGTGCGCCTGGCCACGCCGTGGTGCTCGTTGCCGACGAGCAGGCACAGCTTTTCGGGATACGTCGCGCGAAAGTAGGGGAGGGACTCGCCAGTCACCTCCACGGCGCAACTGGTGTAGCCCTGCGCCTTGAGCTCGGCCAGGATGTCGATAGCCTGCTTGACGTACCGCCACTTGACGTGCCGGTGGGTCCCACGCCCGATCCCGGCGATCGTCGCGTTGGGCGGGGCAGGGCTGAGCCCGGTCAAGACGAGCTCCCGGACGCCGCAGGCGTCGGCGATGCGGAAGGCTGCCCCAACATTGACCGGATCGGTCACGTCTTGCAAGACGAATACGAGATCCTTGTCGTGCCGCTCGCCCTGTTTCAGGAAGTCCTTGAGCGACTTACCAGTGAGCTGCTTCAAGACTCATTCCAGGCTAGCTCCGATGCCTCAGCGCTGACCGGTGTATAGTAATGGCCGGTCGCGCGCTCAGCGGCATCGGCGATGGGCCCGAGCGAACAGGCGGGTTCGACGTGGAGGTGAGGGGGAATATGCGGGCGGCGGTCCTCCGAGCGTTAGACGGCAGCCTGGTCGTCGAGGAGATTCCACGTCCGGAGCCGCGTACCGGTGAGGTGCTCGTCAAGGTCACCGCCTGTGGCGTCTGCCATTCGGACCTGCACGTCATTCTAGGTGAGGTACCGTTCCCACTTCCTTGCGTCCTGGGCCACGAAATCTCAGGGACCGTCGCCGCCCTCGGCTCCGGCGTGGCCGGACTGGAACTAGGGCAGCGTGTCGTCTGCAGCTTCATTATGCCCTGTGGCGACTGTTACTTCTGCTGTCAGGGACGCGACGACCTCTGTGAGACCTTCTTTCGCCTAAACCGCGGCCAGGGCAAGCTCTACGACGGGGATACCCGGCTGCATGATGCCGCCGGGGAGCCGCTGTGGATGTACTCCATGGGCGGCCTGGCCGAATATGCCGTCGTTCCCGCTACTGACGTGTTCCCCTTGCCGGATGGGCTTCCCCTGGAGGAGGCGGCGATCCTGGGCTGCGCTGTCTTCACGGCCTACGGCGCGCTGCGACACGGCGCGGAGCTGCTGGGTGGGGAGTCGGTCGCGGTCGTCGCCACCGGCGGCGTCGGATCCAACCTGATCGCGCTGGCCCGCGCCTTCGGCGCCGCTCCCCTCATCGCTGTGGACGTGCGCGACGACAAGCTGCAAGCGGCCCGCGCGCTCGGCGCCACGCACACCGTGAACGCAACGACCGAAGCTCCCGTTGCGCGGATCCGCGAGATCACCGGCGGCCGCGGCGTCGATGTCGCCCTGGAGGCGCTTGGTCGCCCCGACACCTTTCTCATCGCCACTAATTGCGTGCGCGATGGGGGACGAGCGGTAATGGTAGGTATCGCGCCGTCCGGCGTCACCGCCAACGTCGAGATCACCCGTTTGGTGCGTCGCGGCGTCCGCATCGCCGGCTCCTACGGCGCGCGCACGCGGACCGACATGCCCTCGCTGCTGCGCCTCGTCGAGCAGCACACGATCGACCCGGCCCGCGTCGTCAGCCGGCGCTACAGTCTGGACGACGCGGACAGCGCCTACCAGGCGTTGCGGCGCGGCGAGATCGTCGGGCGTGCGATCGTGGTGATGTAGCACAGCATGTCCAGCTACGACTTGGCCGTGATCGGCGCCGGCATCGTCGGTCTGGCCACGGCCCGCGAGCTGCTTCAACGCTACCCACGGCTGCGACTGGCGGTGTTGGACAAGGAGCCGGCAGTCGGCAGCCACCAAACTGGACATAACAGCGGTGTCATCCACTCCGGAGTCTATTACACGCCAGGCTCGCTCAAGGCGCGGCTCTGTGTGCAAGGATCGCGCGATATCTACGCCTACTGTGAGGCCAAAGGCATCCCGACAGAGCACTGCGGCAAGGTGATCGTCGCGTCCACCAAAGCGGAGCTGCCGCGACTCGAAGAGATCCTCCGTCGGGGTACCGCCAACGGCGTCGAGGGGCTGGAGCTGATCCACAGCTCGCAACTGCGGGAGATCGAGCCGCATTGTGTCGGCGTCGCCGCCGTGAGGTCTCCCGCAACCGGCATTGTCGACTTTGGCCGTATCGCCGCTGCCTACGCCGGTGACATCCAAGTGGCAGGCGGCGACATTCTGGCACGCCACGAGGTCACGGCCATCGCCAGGCGGCCGGACGGCGTCACACTGGGGACGACCGCCGGCGACGTACGCGCGCGTCACGTGGTCGCCTGCGCCGGATTGCAAGCGGATCGCGTCGCGCGCCTCTCCGGCGCGCCCGCCGAGCCGCGCATCGTGCCGTTCCGAGGTGACTACTGGCTGCTGCGCCCGGAGCGCCGCTCCCTGGCGCGCAACTTGATCTACCCCGTCCCCAACCCGGCCTTCCCCTTTTTGGGCGTCCACTTTACTCGCCGCATCAACGATGACGCGGTCTGGTTAGGTCCCAATGCCGTGCTAGCCTTCGCACGCGAGGGCTACCGGCGGACCGACGCCAACGTCGGCGATTTGGCAGAGGTGCTGACCTACCCGGGTTTCCGCGCGCTGGCTGCCAAATACTGGCGTACCGGCATCGCCGAGCTCACTCGGGACTTCATCAAGGTCGGATTCCTACGGTCCCTGCAGCAGTACGTCCCGGCGCTCACCCTCGATGACCTGCTGCCAGGTCCGGCGGGCGTACGCGCCCAGGCGCTGGACCGCCGGGGCAGGCTGGTCGACGACTTCGTGATCAACGTTCAGGCCGGGCAAATCGTCCACGTCCGCAACGCCCCTTCGCCCGCGGCCACGTCCTCCCTCGCCATCGGCCGCCTCATCGCGGATACCGCGTTGGAGGCATTTGGGCTGGCGGCGTGAACAGGCACTCGGTACGCTAACCGGAGACTTCCCCCACGGTGTGACCAGCGCCGCGCGCCTCCTCCCTGGCCGTGGCCAGGTTGGCGTTCTCCGCCTCGATGGCTGCCTCGACCTCGGGCACGTCTTCCAGCTCGTCCAGGTCCACCAGCTCCTGGCCGCGCACGATGTCGCGCCGGACCAGCGCCTCCGCCTCACGGGCCGATTCCATCAGCGCCGGTTTGAAACGCGTATCGGCCAGGGCACGATGAATCTGCCGCAGCAGATCGGCGGTCTTCTTGAGGTAGCGGATGGCATCGCCTTCGGCCAGGTCCCAGGCTTCCACCAGCTCCGTGAACGGTTGCCCCGAGCACCAGCCCGATGCCAGACCCGGGTACACTGGCGATGGTCCGAGCGTCAAGAACACGCCTTCACGCTGTTCGATGCTGCGCACCGCTTGCGCGACCGGCGCTACCTTCCGCCAGAGGCGTTTCACGTCATCCTTGAGCAGATCCATGCGCGCTTCGTTGTCCGGCATTGCGAACCAGGAGGCGACCTCCGCCAGCTCAACCGGTCCTAGCCGATCCAGCTCGTCCCCTAACACCAGTTCGGTAACGACCAGAGCGTTGGGATCGACGATACGTCCGAGCAGCTCGGCGTCACCGGCGCACCGATCACCTTTGACGTAGCCAAAGTGCTCCAGCACACGCATCGTGTCACCCACCACATCCCGCAGGTCGCGATGCTCCGCCGCTCGGGCCTGGGCCACCTCACGCTCCAGCCCCTCTACGAGTTTCTGCACAGCCTTCCGTTGCCGAACCGCTTTCTGCTGTTCGGGGGAATGCGCTCGCGGAGCTCTCTGCCCCGCTCCCTCCTCACGGGACGTGGGAGGAACAGGGCCATCCACCTCTTCGAGCTGTCGCTGCGCCCGCTGCAGCTGCGCTTCCAGCTTGCGACGGCGGGCGATCATCTGGTGCGCCAGTAGCGAGCGATCCATCAGCCGGGTCAGCACCTCGATGTCACCGTAGGTCAGCAGCAAATTGACCAGTGAGTTGTACCCGAGCGTGAAGGAGCTGGAGACCGGCTCCAACGGTCGCCGGACGACCGCCATGGCCTCGTCGAAGGTCATCCAATCGTCGTAGAGGACGACCGCGTTGCCCAGTACATCCATGCCGCGCCGTCCGGCGCGGCCGATGAGCTGCTGGAACTCCCGGCCGGTCAGGGGCCGGTTGACCGTGCCGTCAAACTTGGTGAGCTGGGGAATGACGACCGACCGCGCCGGCATGTTGATGCCGAGCGCCAGCGTCTCCGTGGCGAAGACGGCGGCCAGGAGACCCTGGGAAAACAGCGTCTCAACCAGCACTTTCAGCCCGGGCAGGAGTCCGGCGTGATGAAACGCCACACCGCGGCGTACGTTCCGTACCAGCTCGGTCACCTGCGGCAGCTCCCGCGCCTCCGCGGTGAGCAGCTCCAATGCATCCGAAATCGCTTGTTGGATGCGCGCCTGCGCTCCGGCGCCGCGGGCCAGGTGCAGCTCCTGGGCGCAGCGGGCTGCCTCCGCCTCGGTCTTGGAGCGGTTGAACACAAAATAGATTGCCGGCAGCATGCCCCGATCGTCCAGCTCCGCCAGCACTTCCGGGGAGCGCGGCAGCTTGTGCGGATTGCGCTCGGCGGCGGAAAGGCGGCTGACCCGCCCCCCGTATCGCTGACGCAGCCGGAAGGCCTCACCGCCGACCTTGAAGCTGCGCACCTGCCGCCCCTCGGCATCCACAACACGGTGGGCCACTCCGTCCAGGAAGTAGAACACCTCCAGCGGGACCGGGCGCACGTCACTCATCACCAGAGCGGTGTCACCGTGGACGCGGGCCATCCAGTCGCGCAACTGAGCGGCATTGCTCATGGTTGCCGAGAGGCACACGATCTGGACGTCGCGAGGCAGCAGGATGACGATCTCCTCCCAGACGCGGCCGCGCTCGGCGTCGGCCAGGTAGTGGAACTCGTCGAGCACGACCGACTGCACGCCCTCCAGCCCCTCGGGTGACTGCAGCAGCATGTTGCGCAGCACTTCGGTGGTCATGACACGGACGCGGGCATCACTGTTGATCGACATATCGCCCGTCAGCAAGCCGACGCGCTCGAAACCCCAGCGCTGCCCGAAATCTGAGAACTTCTGGTTGGAGAGCGCCTTGATCGGCGCGGTGTAGACGACACGCTGCCCCAGCGTCAGGGCGCGCTCGATGGCGAACTCGGCCACCACCGTCTTGCCGGCGCTGGTCGGCGCCGCCACCAGCAAGGACTTACCCTGATCTAAATGGGCAATCGACTCCTGCTGAAAGGGGTCGAGCGGAAAGGGAGACGCCGCCGCGAACTGGCCCGGCAGCGGTGGAGCCGTAACAATCACTGGGCGGTATTAATTCGTCGCACGTTTCAAGGTAGGAATAGTGTACCGCGAACAGGTCACCGGACGCTTTAGCGTCCGGTGGACTCCAGCATCGCCGCCACCCAGCGAGCGCCGGCCCGACAGAGGTCGGCGTAGGCATTGCACGTCTCGATCAACCGGTCGGCATGAGAGCGTAGCGGAGCGAGCAGGGCATCAGGGAGGCCCTCCTGGGCCGCGGCGAGGCGCTGGACGGCGATCGCGCAGAGGCGCTCGCCGGCGCCGCCAGTCAGCGCCGCGGCTACATCTTCGCCCCCCGGCAGGTCCTGGCGGCCCTGGCGAACGAGCTCGACCAGGAAGTTGCGCTGACCGGCCCGGAGGTCGGTCTCCCAATCCTGCAGGTCGTCCAGCAGGATGATGGCAAGGTAGATGGCTTCCAGCAGCCGATCAGCCACCGGGAGCAGGTCGCTCCTGCCCGCGGCCACCAGAACCGCCGCCGGCGCGACGCTGAGCGCAGCGGCCTTCCCCGCTCGGAGTCGCAGCTCCTCGGCGAACTCGCCGCCGCCAGCAGGCTGGGCGCCCATATCCCAAAGCGTCGCTTCCCCCCACCAGGCCCTCGCCCTCGTGGCCGCCTGCCAGAATGTCGTGGCACTTCCCGCCACGCCAGCCAGCAAGCCCGCGGCGTCCCAATGCAGGAGCGCGGTCACGACCGTCAGGGCGCGTGGGGACAAGTGGCTGCGACCCTCGCCATCCAACAGGTCGTCTTCTAGCGCCAGCGTGAGATAGATGAGGAGATGGGCAACGGTGGCGGTTGTACCAACAGCCTCAGGCAACCCGCTCCATTGCGCCAGGTCGGCGGGGTGCCGCCAGCCGGCATAGTACGCAGGCGAGATAACGTCCCGAGCGAATCGTCGCACGACATCGCGCAAGCCTGCGGGATAGCAGGCTAGCCGATCATCGACGGCCAACCAGGCGCGGGCAACCTGATCGCCCTCCGGCAAGGACACGCTTGCGACGGCTCGCGTAGCCAATCTCTACGGAGTGGGACTCGGCCAGGTGTCGCCGCAGACGAGTCGCATGCGCTGCGCCGCGGCGGTGAGGTCGGCTCGGTTGACTCTGGCATTCAGATGGCGGAGCTGCTCTGGGCTGAGCGTCACGCCGATGCGCTTGAGAGCCTCCTCTGGATTCGCCTCAAACTCCTGCCTGAACGCTTCATCAGCGACCAGCCGGCCAATAACCTGATGCAGCTCCTGTTGCGTTGCCAACGGCCTCTTCTTTCGCTACAAACGGTACTCAGTCGCCAGTGTAGCAAAGGTGCGCTGATGCTGCACGATCAACCGCGGCGGTCAAGCCGGGCAGCGTAAGCCTGTTGGCGATACCCTGCGCGAGCGCCAAGGCTCGGTCCGCACGGGCCGGTTGTCCGTGACCCCGACAAGCCATCCAGAGCGCCAGGTGGATCTCACAGGCGCAGAGCGCGTACCCCGATCTATCGCAGACATCTAACCCTCGCGACAGCCAGGCGTCGGCCTCGTCGTCTCCCAAGGCCAAGAGCGATACCCCTAAGAGACCAGCCGCTTCGGCATGCTCCTCGGAGAGGGGCATGCCGCTCGCGAGGTCCACCGCCCGGCGAAAGGCCTCGGACGCTTCACCCGGCTGACCAGATGCCAGATGCACTCGACCGAGCAGGGCATGCAAGCGGGCCAGGACTGATGGTTCTGTTCCGCTTCGCGCCGTTGATTGCGATAGTTGAATCTGTTCCATCGTCGCCGCGTGATCCTCCGACAGCCAGTAGAGTTCGGCAAGCCGAAGGTGACACTCGGGAATCAGGCTGGTGAAGTCGGCCCGCTTGGCGATCGACAGCGCACTCTCGGCGTTGGCCAGGGCAGCGTCGAGTTGACCGGCCAAACCGTCGGCAGCCGCCAGCCCTAGCAGCGCCCGCGCTTGCTCGTTCGGATATCCTGCCCGCCGAGCCAGCAGCAACGCGTCGTCAAAGCGTGGCCTCGCCATGCCGATCTGCCCGCGCGCATCATAGATGAGGCCTAGCCCGCAGAGGGCGCGGCTCTGCCCACCCAGGTCGCGCGCCGCGCGACAGTGCTCAAGGCTTCGCTCCAGCCAGACGCGCGCTTCGTCAAGCGCGCCGCGAAAATAGGCCTCTCCCGCGGCAACGCTCGCGGCATGGCCGGCATCGCGGCGCTCCCCACTTTCGCCCAACGCCGACACGCCCGCTTGCAGCAAAGGAACGGCTTCGGAATGCCGGCCCAGACGGAAGGATACCGTGGCAGCGGCCAGGAGCAGCCGGCCGCGCTCGACCGACGCTTGCCCCTCCAGTAACGCCAACCCGCGCTGGTACTGCTCGAGCGCGGCGGCATAGGCGCCGCGACGCTGGTCGATGTCGCCGAGCAGGCGGCGGACGTGCGCGCGCTGCTCCAGCGCTTCGGCGAGCACCAGCGCCGCTTCCAGCGAGGCGCGGGCGCTATCCGGCTGGCCGGCCATGCCCTGCGCCTTGGCGAGACCGATTAGGACCTCGTGGCGGCGCGGCCCGCGTGTCTCGCCGGCGCGATCGAGCTGCTCCAGGGTCTGCCGGAAGCTGGCGATGGCCTGATCGACCGCCCCGAGCTTGCGCACCCATTCGCCGGCTCGATAGGCGAACTCCGCGGCTCGGAGCGGCGCATCACCCGCCTCGGCCCAATGGTGGGCCAGCGCGGCGGACAGCTCATCCAGACGCCCGCCCGCCACGGCCTCGAGCGCCGTGGCAACGCGCCGGTGCAGGAGCATACGCCGCCCCACCGACAAGTCATCGTAGAGCACGTCGCGCACGAGCTTGTGTTGGAAGGCATACCCTTCGCCCTCGTCCACCAGCAAGCGCCTGGCGCGCACCTGGTCCAGCGCATCGAGTAAGGCGTCAGGAGTCAGGCCACTGGCCGGAGCCAGCACGAGGTGCTCGATCTGCTCGCCCGCGACCGCTGCCGTTTCCAAGAGGCGCTGCGCCGCCGGAGTCAGGAAAGCGCAGCGCTGACGCACGCTCTCGGCCAACTCTTCCGGAATGTGGACATCGCCTGGGGCGTGCAGACGGTCCTCACGCTCCACCAGGACGCCGCTGTGGAGCAGCCCCTCGGCCAGCCCCTCCACAAACAACGGATTGCCGCTGGTCCGATCGTAGACGGCCGCCAAGAGCTGATCGCTCGGCTGCACGCCGAGGACGTGGGTGAGCAAGGTTGCCACTTCCGTCTGCGCGAGCCGCTGCACGGGTATGCGCCGGGCCAGCCTCTGGCGATAGACATCGTTGAGCAGACGGCCAAACGCAGAGGCGCTGTCGACGTCCGTGTCGCGGTAAGTCCCTATCACCAGGATCGGCACCTCTTCCAGGCGGGTAAGCACCTGGCGAAGGAGGGCAACGCTCTGATCGTCGGCCCAGTGCAGATCGTCCAGGAACAGCACCACGCCACGGTCACCAGCCACCTGACCCAGCCAGGTGACCGCGGCATGCCATATGAGCCGCTGCTCCTGCTCCAGGGAGATACGCTCGCGCACGACCTCCTCGCCGGCGAACTCCGGCACCAGGCGCAACAGCGGCTTGCAACCGGCCAAGAGCGCCTCGGCCTCAGCCGGACTGAGCGTCGCCGCGTCACTCGCGGCGACGCCCCGCTTGTCGCTCGCTGCCCCTCGCCGACCACGCGCTCGCAAGTAGGCGGCGAGCGCCTCGGCGATGGGGCCGTAGGGCACGCAGTCCGGCTCGGCGCGACAGCTCCCCATCAGCACCGGCACGCCGCGCGCTTCTGCCATGCGGCAGACTTCGCGCGCCAGGCGCGTCTTACCGATGCCCGACTCACCGCCCAACAGCGCGGCGCCGCTGCGCGGCGGCAGGTCGGCCAGCATGCCGGCCAGGCGGGCAAGCTCCTGTTGCCGCCCGACCAGCGGCGGCGCTTCCGGCATCGGGGGGGCGTCCGCTGTCGTCGCTGCGGAGACCTTCGCTGCGCCGACGCCCGGCGGCGCCGGAGACCGCCCGACCACTGCCGCTTCATCCGCCGCGATTAGTTGCTCGTACAACCGGCGAGTCTCCGCCGCCGGGACGGTTTCCAGCTCCCGCTCGATACGCGCCGCCAGCCGCCGGTAGAAACGCACCGCCTCCGTCCGCCGCCCGAGGTCGGCAAGGGCGCGCATGATTCGGCGGTGCGCCCGGTCGTTCCAGGGTTCCAGCCCCACCAGTTGCTGACCGAGGTCGAGCGCCGCCGCTGGGTCGTGGCGGGCGATGGCGTGCTCGCCCAGCGCCTCCAACAGCCAGGCGCGCCCGCGCTCGACCTCGCGCCGCCGCCCGCCCGGCCAGTCGGCGTAGCGTTTGTCGGGAAGGACGGCTCCGCCGTATTGGGCCAGCGCAGCGGCACAATCCGCCTCGCCCTTGCTCTGCTGGGCTCGCTTGACTGCCGCCTCGAACGCCGTCAGATCGACCGAGATGGTCCAGCGCGGGTTCAGGGCTACTCGCCCGCCGCCGATCACGATGGCAGGTCCTCGCTCGCTCGCCTTGCCGAGCAGGGTGCGGAGCTGACTGGAGCTGCGATACAGCGTCTGCTGCGCCGTCTCGGCAGATCGGTCGCCCCAGAGCGCCTCCATGGCTTCGTCAACCAGGGCGCTGTACCCGGGCCGGATGAGCAGATAGGCGAGCAGATCGTGGGCCTGGCGGCGTCCTCGCCAATCGGCGTCGGTCAGCAACCGACCGTCAAGCTCGACGGCGAAGCGGCCCAGCACCCAGGCATGCACTGCCGGCACGCGCACTCCCTCCCTGCCGCCCATGCTACAAGAATTCCCGCGTTAAATGGGTGTTACGAAGCAGGGCACACCCGACGCTCAGGCCGGCACGGCGCCACTCCTCTCGTCGCGCCACACGCTGGACGGGCATAGTGCACGTCGCGAAACTTCCGCGAAACTTCGTCGCAACCGATGGCCTTAATCTGCCCGCGTTGAGAATAGGTAGTAGGAAGTGGGCTGCCGCGGCCTGACTTGCCCCAGGCGCAGTGGGCCACGGACGGTACGGCTGGAGAGGGGAGTGCCGCCATGATCGAGGCTGAGGCTCAGCGAGCCGCGTTCGACGCGACACGGGAGCTGCGTATTGCGCTGCGACGGCTGAAGCACCCGGCGCAACTGCAGGACAACCCGCTCGCGCGCACCAGCGTCGTGCGCGCCCGCGCCGCCGAGCGCCACGCCCAGGAGACCCACCCGGAAGGCCTGGCCCTGCGTGAGCTGTTGATCGAAACCATGGCCCAGCTCGATCGCGAGCTCGCCGCGGTCGCCGCGACCGAAGACCCGGTCGAGACGAAGAAGATGCGCCTGGTACTGCGCGGTCTTGCTCGCGGCGAGGGCGTAGCGGCGGTGGGCCGCTCCATCGGCATCACGCCGGGGTCCCACTCCGCCCGCATGCTCTACCGCGTCCAGCACTTGCTGGTGCGCCAGTTCTTGCAGCGCGCCGGCCAGATGGCCCCGGCCTACCTCAAGCGCCCACCAGCGGTCGGGTTTCGCGTCCGAGCAACCGACATGCGCTCGGGCGGCCGCGTGCCGCTGGCCGGCTGAACCTCTCCTCCCGCCCCTCCCCTAGGAAGGGAGGGGAGCCTCCACGGCCAGGATAGGCGCTCATCGTGGCAACACCAGCCCAGGCTGCCATTATGGGAACGATCGTCCCCGCCAGGCTCCCCTCCCTTCCTAGGGGAGGGGCGGGGGGAGAGGTTCCCTCACCTGACAGGACGGGCAATAGTACGTGCCACGCCCGGCCACGCGATGCTTCTCTATAGGGGCTCCGCAGCGCGGGCACGGGGATCCGGCACGGCGCCATACTTGCAACTCTTCCTGATTCGTGCCCCGGCCGCCGAAGGGGCCGACGAAGTCGCGGTAGCTGGTGCCCAGATTGGCCACGCCCCGCTCCAGCACCGCCACGATCGCCTCGTGGAGCCGTGCTATCTCGGCGTCGCTCAGGCTCTCGAGAGCGCGCTCGGGATGCAGGCGTGCTGCGAACAGGGCCTCATCGACGTAGATGTTGCCCATGCCGGCCAGGAAGTGCTGGTCGAGCAGCGTCGCCTTCAGCTTCCCCCGCCGCGAATGTGCCAGTTCAGCGAAGCGCTCTCGGGTGAAGGCCGGATCGAGCGGTTCCGGCCCAGCCAGCCGATAGGGCAGCGCGCCCGGCTCATCCGCGCCCACCAGCCAGAGCTGGCCAAACTTGCGCACGTCCACGAAGCGCAATTCCATAGCGCCGTCCAGCAGCAGCCGGTTGCGTGTGAACGCTGTGGGGGCAGCGTCTCGCGCCAGCAGCTGCAAGCTGCCGGTCATGCGCAGATGCGCGATCAGCAGGCTCCCGTCGTCCAGCGCGATGATGAGGTGCTTGCCGCGCCGGTCCAGCCGCACCACGCGCCGCCCAACCAGCCGGCGCTCGAACGTCCCCACGTCAGGGTAGGCCACAGCGGTCGGCCAGTCGAGCGCCACGCCGCTGAACGTCTTACCGACCAGATGCGGCTCCAGCGCCCGCCGCGTAGTTTCCACTTCCGGCAGTTCAGGCATAGTAGCTCTCAGCTATCAGGTGTCAGCTATCAGCCGTCGGCATCAAGTCGTCGCCGACGCACGATGAGTTATGCTCGTCATCTCAGCACCACCACTTGCAATCGCTCAGGCAATCATCAACAAACCGAGCCGGCAACACCGCAAGCTGACGGCTGATAGCTGATACCTGACGGCTAATAATACACGTCCCGCTTCACTTTCATATACACACGGTAATAAAGCGGCTCCAGGCGGTCCCAGAGGGCCGAGAGGCGCGGCAGGTAGGGCTGCTTGTAGGCGCGGATGAATTCGCGGACCTCGCCGCCGAACTTTCGTTTGAAGTCGTAGAGGCCCCACATCTCGTGCTGACGGTTCTCCAGCTCTTCTGGGTCGGGGATGGCCACCATGTCGTAGTAGATCGCCGCGTGCGCCTTGCCCCACTGCATGGCCGCCCATTGCAAGACGTAGGGGGCGTGAACCTTCAGGCCGGCGTCCAGGGAGGCGCCGTCCTTGTACCAGACCTTGCCGTTGAAGCTGGCCAGGAACATGGCAACCAGGTCGGCTCCATCCTTGCGGGCAAATAGGAAGCGGCCGTAGCCGGCGTCGATGAGCGCCTGCCAGCCGCCGCGCAGATACGGCCGCGGCCGCAAGAAAAAGCCGTCCCGCTTGCTGGTCACCTCGAACAGGCCGTAGAACGCCTCCTGCGCTGCGACCGAGGTCTCCTCGACCACCGCGACGCCCGCACGCTGGCCGGCGCGGATGTAGCGGCGCGCCGTCTGGCTCATGCGCGCCTGCAGCTCCGCCACGCTCGACGCCAGGTCGACGACCATCGTCGTCTTGAACTGGTGATTCGTCCAGTAGCGGTGGAAGCCAAGCGCGTCAAGCTGCGACTTCAGCGCCGTGTCCGACTCCAACGCTTCCGGCTCGATCTGCAAGGCCAGGACGCGCCGGCCGCGCAAGGCCTTATGCGCACCCGCGAAAAACGCGGCCACGTGGTCGGGCCGGCCCCAGTCCAGCCATGGGCCTTTCGCGCAATAGGCGAGCGTACCGATCAGCGGCAACCGGTAGAGAATGATCTGGCCGGTCCCGGCAACCTCGCCACCCTGCTCGAGCAAGAGCCGCGCGACCGCGCGACCACGGCTCTGCTTGAACGTTCCCCAGGCGTGCGTCTGCATCCAGTGCCCGCCGCCCGGGCTGGCCGCCAGCCAGGCATCCCATTGCGCGGCCGGCGCCGAGCTCACGTCGCGCACGCTGAGCGGCGCTTCAGCCATCGCTGGTCTCCCCACCTTGGCGCGTCCCCTGGCGATGCGCCCGCGTCTGTACCGCCGTCTTGCGCAGCAGCTCGGCCCGCCGCCAGAGCGGATAGAGCGGCGACGCCGGCAGATCCCAGGCGCCGGTGTGGGCAACGACCGGCCCGAATCCGCTCTTGAACGACGTCAGTCCGGCTTCTCGACTGGCCGGATCGCCCGGCGCGCCGCAGCCCCACAGATCGTACCGCTTGCACCCCGACGCGCGCGCATGGAGCATGGCCGTCCACTGCAGCAGATAATTGGGATGCGCCTCTTGATGTCGCCGCGACGATCCGCCGTAGAGATAGGTCGCCGTCCGACCACGCTCCAGCGTGATGATGGCCGCCAGCGACTCGCCGGCCAGCTCGGCCAGGAACAACTGGGCGCCGGCGCCGGCGAAGCGCTGGAAGAAGCGTTGGTAATAGGAGCGCGGCCGGCCCGTGATGCCCTGTCGTCCCGCGGTCTCCCGTTCCAGTGCATAAAACGTCGCCAGGTCCTCCGCTCCACCTTCGCGCACCGTCACCCCGCGCCTGGGCGCGTGCCGGACGTAGCGGCGCCAGGTAGGCTTGAATCCGGCCAGAACCCGCTCCGGCGACGGAGTGAGATCGACGACTACCGTGTGCGGCAACTGGACGGTCACGGGCGACTGTCGTAGCCCGAGGCTTCGGCAGAGCGCCGCGCTGTCCGGCGATTCTGGCAGCTCTGGCTCGACACGCGCCAGCCAGGCGCGGTGTTCCCGTGCCAGCGGCCCGAGCGCGACCAGGAGCGGACGAAGCGCCGCCCCCTCAGCGCAAGCCGGCCCGCGCGGCACGTACAGCATCCCGACGCCAGGTGCGAAGCGGCGCAGCAGCGCCTGCATGACCCCGACGACGCATCCTGCTTGCTCGGCCACCAGCCGGAGCGCGTTCCAGCCCAATGCCTCGCGGAACTCACCCCAGCGCCAGCTCTGTAAGAAGCTGCCATGTGCCGCGACCAGCGCCTCCCAGGCGTCCCGGTCGGCAGACCGCGCGAGCCG
>CALBSQ010000197.1 GCA_937967325.1 uncultured Chloroflexota bacterium | reverse complement strand
CGGGCGTTGCTCCGCGTCCGGGACCTGGAGTCGTGCCAGGCCGGATTGGCCCTCGCCCCGGCCTTCCTAGTGGTCGCCCGGTTGGGCCGGGCGCTGCGCCGTCGGTCGCTGCTCCTCCCCGTTCGTTTCCTACCGCCTCGCCCGGCTTTGCTCGTCCCGGGGGCGGGGTCGTATCCAGTCCTCCCAACCGTGGCCCGGTCTCTGTCGGAACCGGTCAGTCAACCTACCGACCCCGCCCGGGCGGGCGGCCTGGCATGGGGAGCCACGGCGGCAGAGGATCGGGCCGGCACAGTGGCAGAACCCTGGGACCACGCTCAGCCGTTGTAGCGGCGGTCAAGGCGCCGGTTCACCTTCCCGCAGTCATGACAGTGAAGGAGCTCGCCGATCTGCTCGGCGAATCGGCCGTCAACGTGATCAAAGAGCTCATGACCAAGCACGGCGTCATGGCCAATATCAATCAGCAGCTCGACCGGAATACGGCAGAGAGCGTAGCCACGAGCCTGGGACGAGAGGTCGTGCAGGTACCGTCAGTGGCCACGACCGATGCCGCCGCCCCCGCGTCGTCTGCAGCGGTGGATCGGCTCACGGCGAATGCCGACGCTACCGCCGATCTGGTGACGCGGCCCCCGGTTGTCACCGTGATGGGGCACGTCGACCATGGTAAGACGACGCTGCTCGACGCCATCCGCCAGGCCAACGTGGCGGCGGGCGAGGCTGGAGGGATCACGCAACACATCGGCGCTTACCAGGTTGAACGCAATGGTGAGCGAATCACGTTTCTCGATACGCCGGGGCACGAAGCCTTCACGTCCATGCGAGCGCGGGGCGCGCAGGTGACCGACGTCGTGGTGATCGTCGTTGCCGCGGACGACGGCGTCCAGCCGCAGACGGTCGAGGCGATCAATCACGCCAAAGCGGCGAAGGTACCCATGGTGGTCGCTTTCAACAAGATCGACGTTGCCGGCGCCAACGTCGATCGCGTCAAGCAGCAGCTTGCCGACAACGGCGTGCTGGTGGAGGATTGGGGTGGCGACGTCCCAGCGGAGGCGGTGTCGGCGCGTCAGAAAACCGGCATTGACGATCTGCTGGAGCTGATCCTGTTGGTTGCCCAGCTGCGGGACCTGAAGGCCAACCCGAACCGGCCGGCCAGCGGTACCATCATCGAAGCCAAGCTCGACAAGCAGGTTGGGCCGGTCGCGACCGCGCTGGTGCAGAACGGGACGCTCAAGCTTTCCGATGTCGTCGTCGCCGGCGCCGTCGCCGGCCGCATCCGCACCATGCTGGACGACCGCGGCAAGCCGGTGCGCCGAGCAGAGCCGTCGAGCCCGGTGTCCATCATCGGATTGCCGGCGCTTCCCCAGGCCGGCGACAGCTTCACCGTAATGCCAGACGAGCGGGTCGCGCGTACCATCGCCGAGCAGGTAGCGACGCAGCGCCAGGCGACCAGCGGGGCGGGCGGCAGCACGGTCGGTCGCATCAGCCTGGACACGGCGAACAAGGAAACCGCGACGAGCCAGACCAACGAATTCAACGTCGTCATCAAGGCCGACGTGCAAGGCGCCCTCGAGGCGATTCGCCAGTCGGTCGCCGCGTTGGGCAATGCCGAAGTCGCGGTCAACATCATCCACAGCGGCGTCGGCAACATTTCCGAGACGGACACGCTGCTCGCCATAGCGTCCAAAGCTATGGTGGTGGGTTTCAACGTCAAGGTGGACCCCGGCGCTCGCCGCGCGGCCGACCAGAGTGGGCTGGATGTCCGGCTGTACGATGTCATCTATGCGCTGCTGGAAGACCTGAAAGTCGCCGTAGACGGGCTGCTGGAGCCGGTCTACGAGGAGCGCATTCTCGGGCACGCGGAAGTGCGCCAGACGTTCAGACTGCCGCGCAACGAGGTGGTCGCCGGGTCGTACGTCACGGATGGAACCATGACCAAGGGAGCGCCATGCCGCCTCCTGCGCAAAGGCCAGAAGGTCTACGAAGGCAAGATTGCGTCGTTGCGGCGTTTCAAGGACGCCGTCAACGAGGTAGGCCAAGGATTCGAGTGTGGCGTCGGCCTGGAGGAGTGGCGTGACGTCCAGATCGGCGACGTCGTCGAGGCATTTGGCCAGGAGCGCGTGCGGTGACGTACCAACGAAGGAAAGGACGCCATGACGTCGCGACGACAGGCCCAGGTGGCGGATGAGATCCGCCGAGAGATTGGGGAGCTGCTGCTGAAACAGGTCAAGGATCCTCGGGTGGGCTTCGCCTCCGTCACTGAGGTGCGCGTGTCGCCCGACTTGCGCCATGCACACGTCAATGTCAGCGTGTTCGGTTCAGACGCGGAGCAGAAGTCGACTATTGAAGCGCTCCGTCACGGGGCCGGCTTCTTTCGCCACGAGATCGGAACGGCGCTGCAGCTCCGTTACACGCCGGATATTACTTTCCACCTGGACGACTCGCTGGAGCGTGGCGACCGCATCCTCCGGCTGTTGGATCAGGTGAAAAGCGAGCCGTCAGTCGAGCCGTCAGCTATCAGCCGTCAGCCATCAGCAGAGGTTCGGAAGACCAAGGCCGGCGCGGATCGGCAGTCTGGAGCCGAGCCTCCGGCTAAAGACAGCCGTCCGAAGGCTGAGAGCTGATGGCTGATGGCTACGCTGCCGTAGCGGCGCGCTTGCGCGCGGCTGCTTCGGTGCTCATTTCCAGCCACGTCAACCCGGATGGCGACGCCATCGGCGCCATCCTCGGTACGGCGCTGGCGTTGGAAGCCGCGGGCAAGTGTTGCCTGGCGGTGAATCCCGACCCGGTTCCCTGGACGTTCCTGAAGCTGCCCCGGGCGGAGAAAGTGCGGAGGTGGCAGGATCTCGAGGCGTTTGGCCGGCCGGACCTCTGGCTGGCGCTGGATTCGGCTGACCAACGCCGGCTGGGCGTGCCGGACGAGCTGGCGCCGCTGCTGGCGGACGTACCGATCGTGCAGTTCGATCATCACGTCACCAACACCGCCTACGGCCTGATCAACATTATCGAGCCGGCAGCGGCCGCTTGTTGCGAGCAGATGGCTTACTTTCTGCCCGCGGCCGGCTTCGCGCTCACGCCGGACGCCGCGACCGCGCTGCTCTGTGGCATCACCACCGACAGCGGCAGCTTCAAGTTCGGCAGCGTGACACCGGCGACGTTCCAGGCGGCCGCCAGATTGATGGAAGCCGGCGGCAGTCAGAAGGATGTCGGGACGCTGCTGGGTGAGCGCCGCTTCGCCTCGACGCGGCTTTGGGGCTTGGTACTCACCACGCTCCGGCAGCACGAGGGGGGCCGCATCGTGGAAGCCACGGCGACGCAGGAGATGTTCCGCGCCGTTGGTCTGAACGAGGAAGGGACGGAGGGCGTGGTCGAGGCGGTCCGCGGGATCGAAGGCGTCGAACTGGCCGTCCTCTTCCGCGAGGATCCGTCCGGTGACATCAAGATCAGCTTGCGTACCACGGAAGCGATCGACGCGACGACAATCGCGGTGGCCCACGGCGGCGGCGGGCACCCCCGCGCCGCCGGGGCCACCTTGCCCGGTCCGCTGGACGCCGCCCGCGCGACGATCCTGGCGGAGGCGGCGGCGCTGTTGAACGGTCGGTCCCACCGGCAATGAATTTTCAGCAGATCATCATGCGACTCAACGGCTTTTGGGCCGACCAGGGTTGCGTGATCTGGCAGCCGCACAACGTCCAGGTCGGCGCCGGGACGGCCAACCCGGCGACGGTGCTGCGCGTGCTCGGCCCGGAGCCCTGGAATGCCGCCTACCCGGAACCGTCCGGCCGTCCGGCCGATGGGCGCTATGGCCAGAATCCCAACCGCTGGTACGAGTACTTCCAGTACCAGGTGATCCTCAAGCCTGATCCCGGCAATCATATGGACCTGTACTTGCAGAGCCTGGAGGCGCTCGGGATCGACCGCCAGCGGCACGACATCCGATTTGTCGAAGACAACTGGCAGTCGCCGTCTCTGGCCGCCTGGGGCCTGGGCTGGGAGGTCTGGCTCGACGGGCTGGAAATCTCGCAGTACACCTACTTTCAGCAAGCCTGCGGCATCGACCTTGACCCCGTCGCCGTCGAGATCACCTACGGTCTCGAGCGCATTGCCATGTTCCTGCAGGGCGTGCCGTCCATCTCCCGGATCGAGTGGCGAGGCGACCTTTCCTACGGTGATCTGCACCTGCCGGAGGAGATCGACTACTGCGCCTACAACTTCGAGGATGCCGACACCGCCCGTTTGACCGAGATGTATGAGCTCTACGAAGCGGAAGCCAGGAACGCGGTCGAGCACGGCCTGGTGTTGCCCGCGCACGACTACGTCCTGCGCTGCTCGCACGTGTTCAACGTGCTCGACGCCCGGGGCGCGGTGGGCGTTACGCAGCGCGCCCATTTCTTCGCCCGCATGCGAGACCTGGTACGGCAAGTCGCGGCGGCGTACCTGCTGCAGCGCGAGAAGCTCGGCTTCCCGCTCTTGCAACGGTCGGCGGCGCGGATCCCTCGACTGCAGCCGCGCCGCCGCCATGCGGTCGCCACATCCGCCGAAGGGCCGGCTGACTTGCTGCTCGAGATCGGCGTCGAAGAGCTGCCGGCCGGCGACCTGCGTCTGGCCCTCACGCAACTCCGAGAGCTCGTCCCCCAGCAGCTGAGCTCGACCAGGCTCAGCTACCGAAAGCTGTGGATCGCGGGGACGCCCCGGCGGTTAGCGGTCTACGTCGAAGCGCTGTCCCCACGCGGACAGGACGTGGAGCGTGTCACCAAGGGACCGCCGGTAGCCGTCGCTTTCGATGCCCAGGGTCAGCCCACCAGGGCTGCCGAAGGCTTCGCTCGGAGCGTCGGGCAGCGCCCTGACCAGTTGCAGCTGCGCGACGTGGATGGCAGACCGTACCTGACCGCCGTGACGCGCGACGAGGGCAGGCCCGCGCTGGCGCTCCTGCAGGAGACGCTACCCACGCTCATCGCCGGCTTGAAATTCCCAAGGTCGATGCGCTGGAACGAGACCCAGACAGCCTTCTCCCGTCCGATTCGCTGGCTGGCAGCCCTGTACGGTGACGCGCTGGTTGACGTCAGCTACGCGGGTGTGCCGTCCGACCGCGTGACCTACGGGGCGCGCCCGGACAGCTCGCCCGAGCTGGTCCTGGCTCGGGCCGAGGACTACCCGGTCCTGCTATCGCGGCAGGGCATCGTCGTCGACGTGGACGAGCGGCGGTCGCTGGTGAGCGGACAGGTGGCCACATTGGCGGCGGAACTCGGCGGGACGGTCGAGGAGGATGCCGACCTGCTGGACGAGGTGACCAATCTGGTGGAGCAGCCGGTGGCCATCCGCGGGTCGATCGACTCGGGCTTCCTGAGCTTGCCGCCGGAAGTGCTCATCACCGTCATGAAGAAGCACCAGCGCTACTTCCCCCTCGTCAAGGAGGGAGCCTTGCTGCCCGCGTTCGTCACGGTGGCAAACGGTGGAAGGGCGCACGCCGACACCATTCGCGCCGGCAACGAGGCCGTGCTGCGCGCCCGCTTCAGCGACGCCCGGTTCTTCTACGACGCCGATAACAGGCAGCCGCTGTCAGGCTACGTGCCAAAGCTGGCGGGCCTCGTCGTGCAGGAGCGGCTGGGTACCTACCTGGACAAGACACAACGACTGCGCTCCCTGACCGCGTCGCTATCCGAGCGACTGAACCTCAATGCCGAAGACAGCGCAGTCGCCGTCCGCGCCGCCGAGTTGGCGAAGGCCGACCTGGCCACCAACATGGTGGTCGAGTTTACGGACCTGCAAGGCGTGATGGGCAGCTACTATGCGGAGCGGTCAGGGGAGGAGCCCAGGGTTGCGACGGCCATCCGCGAGCACTACCTGCCGCGCCACGCCGGAGACGCACTGCCAGCGAACTGGCCGGGCGCCGTGGTGGGGCTGGCTGATCGGCTCGACAATCTGGTCGGGTTCTTCGCGGCAGGGATGGCCCCGACCGGGACCGCCGACCCGTACGGCCTGCGTCGGGCCGCCCTCGGCGCCATCCAGATACTCGTCGACCGGCAGACGGCCCTATCTGTCCACGACGCGATCGCGCTGACTGCGTCGTTGCTTCCGCTGCCCGTCACCGATGACGTTCGTCGCGAGGTCGCCGGCTTCGTCGAGCGCCGTTTGCAGGGATGGCTGCTCGACCAGGGCTACCGGCACGACCTGGTCGCCGCGGTGCTGGCGGAGCGCGGCGACGTTCCGGCGCAGGCCCTCGCCTCCGTGCGCTCACTCGAGGCCTGGGTGAAGCGTCCCGAGTTCGAGGGACTCTTGCGCGCCTACGCCCGGGCGGCGCGGATTGTCCGTCCCTACCAGGAACGCTATACGCTAGTGGTGGAATATCTCACCGAGCCGGCTGCCCAGCGCCTATACCGGGCCGTTGAAGCCGTGCAAGGACGAATCGCCGCCGATGGGAGCCTCGATGGCGTGCTGACGCAACTGGCGACATTGACCGAGCCGGTTGACGCCTTCTTCAAGGACATCCTGGTCATGGCGGACGATCCGGCGTTGCGCAACGCCCGTCTGGGCCTGCTGCAAGGCATCGCGGCGCTGCCGAAGGGAGTGGTGGACTTGTCCAAAGTCACCGGCTTTTGAGTTGGGCGGTTGACGTACAACGGCTTCATCATCCTGGATAAACCTCTAGGCCTCAGCTCGCGCGGCGCGCTGGATCGGGTCCGACGGCTCACGCAGACCCGGCAGGCGGGCTATGCCGGCACGCTCGACCCGCTGGCGACGGGCGTGCTCGTCTGCGCCTTAGGTCCCTCCACGCGCCTGCTGAGCTACCTAGAGCACGACGACAAGCGCTACCGCGCGACCGTCGAGCTGGGCCGCGAGACCGACACCGGCGACGCGGAGGGGCGTGACGTGGCGCGCGGCGACTGGAACGCCATCAGCCGCGAGGCCGTGGAAGCCGCGCTGCCGGCCTTTAGCGGCGCCATCCGACAACGCCCCCCTGCCTTCTCAGCCATCTCCATCGGCGGCCAACGCCTCTACACGCTGGCAAGGAAAGGGGAAGCGGTCGAGCCGCCGGAGCGAGAGGTCACGGTCCATTCCCTCTCGCTCCTGGAGTGGGAGCCGCCACGGCTGATACTGGACATCCACTGCTCCAAGGGCACCTACGTGCGCGCGCTGGCACGCGATATTGGGCGCGCGCTCGGCTGTCGGGCCTACCTCGCCGGACTGCGCCGGACCGCCTCCGGGGCCTTCACAATGCGGCAGGCGGTCACACTTGATGAGCTGAGCGCCGCGATCGAGGGCAGGCTGCAGGCGCTCCTCTTGCCGCCGGTCACGGCGGTCGCCGGATTCGCGAGGACCATCCTGAGCCTCAGCGAGCTAGTGGACATCATCCATGGGCGCCGGATACCACAAGGGACGGCGCCGGACGGCAAATTGGCCATGTTCAGCCGGGACGGCGGGCTTGTCGCCATCGGTCAGGCCGCGGCGGGCGTCATCCAGCCGGAAAAGGTGCTCAGCCGCGGTCCCGCCGCTCCGTTGCCACTGGCATCGTGCATGCCACCTGACCCGCTGTGCCAATAGCCACGACGAGATGTACATCGCACCCAGAGGCCAGCCCTGCGGGTTTCATCGTGGCTTGAGTTTAAGGGTTGGCTCAGTGGATGCAGCTGGCGGGGTCGCTCGTGCCGAAGGTGTTGCCCACCCGCTGGTTGCTGTCGCAGCCCGGGTTGAAGTCCTCCAGGTCGACGAAGCCGTTCCCGGTGGCCTTGTTGCCCGCGAGCTGATGGTGCGTGGCGCTGGTATCCACGAAGATGCCGTTTGCCTCATTGTTGTTGGCAGCGTTGCCGACCACCCGGTCGCGGGAGGACGGGGCATCGAGATCGATGCCAACGATGCCCCCGCTCGTCGTGCTGCTGGCAACCGTGACAGCCGAGGCGTCGAACAGCTCGATACCGCTGCCGTTGCCCAGGGCCCGGCCGTTGCTGAGGACGCTGCCCGCGACGGGGTAGCATCCGGGGGCGGAGCAGATGCCGCCGCCAAGGGTAAGCACGTCCCCCACCGCGATGCCGATGTTGTTGCGATGGGCGGTGACACGCTGGATCACGGCGCCGGAGCCGTTGTCTGCCACGCCGAAGTTGAAATTAATCACCGTGCCATCGAGCACGCGGGCGTTGGTCGCCCCGGGCTCAATGAAGACACCGTCGCTGGTATAGGAGGGGCCGGTCAGGGTGTGGCCGCCGAGGTCGAGGACGACGTTGGGGGCGACGCGGGCGTGGCAAGGTGTCGCGTCGCGACCCCGGCGTAGGGAACATAGCGCCCGGCGCGGCCGGGCGCAATGGGCCTGACCGATCGGCGCGAATCCTCTTGCTGGTTGGCCTGGCCGCGGCCCCATTCGTGGCGTCCGCGCTCGGCTTGACCCGTCGTCGCCACGCCTGACCAGCATATGGTGGGGGAATTGTGTGAGGCCGAGATCGAATCACCCGATCAACATTCAGGGCTCGCGGAAGATGTCGTGGGCGCCGACGCGCCGCCAGATGATGTGCGGCTCGCCCGGGCGGACTTCCGGCCCGTACTCGAAGGTGGCACGGCCGTCCGGCGCCCAGGTGACTTCCCAAACGCCTGGATGGCTTTCGACACGTTTGACACGTAGGCGCGACGAGAACCGACCCGCAGCCAGGCCGGCGAGGAACAGCCGGAGCATCTGGAGCACGGCGCGCTGCTGCTCCGGGGTCAGAGCTCGATACTCGCGTCGGAAACGAGCATTGCGCTCGTAGGTGGGCACGCTACGGCTGCTTTAGCGGCTTGAGATCCCTCTCCATCGCAGCTAAGAACTCCTCACCGCTATCGAAACGCTCGACATTGCCCGCGGCGATTTCGGCATCAGCCTCGCGCTCGCCCTCCTGCCACTCCGGCGTCCAGAACCAAGCCTGATCCGGGTCGATGGCGTGCAGCAGCACCCCCTCATCCGTGACCCGAAGTACCACCAGATCCCCACAGGAGAGCTTAGCTGCGTCGCGGACCTCCGGGGATAAGCTCAGTTGGCCGTCGGGCCCGAGCCTGGCCGTTTGAATTGCAGCTGCCAACGTTTTTCCCTTTGCCACATCGTTCCAGGGCCGAGCAGTGTTCGCTGTTCGCGGGCACATGCTACCAGAACTCGATTCACCGCATGCGTTCGCCATAGGCAGTGGGGCAACTACTGCCATTCCCGCCGCGACCGACGACGCCAGTGCGTCTAGCTTGATAAGTAACGGACGAACCAGCCGCTGGCCCGCCGCAGCAGGTCGAGCTGGTGCTGGCGCTCGGTGATGCTATGGCCCTCTCGCGGGTAGCAGACATATTCCACCGGCACGCCGAGCTGGCGCAGGCCCTGGTACAGCTCGCCAGCTTGCGGAGCGGGCACGCGCGGATCATCGGCGCCTTGCAGGATGAGCGTGGGCGTGCGGACGCGGGCGGCGTGGGTGATCGGGGAGCTGGCTATGCTCCGCTGCCGCTGGTGGTAAACGTCCTCCAGCGTGTACCAGCGCGGGAAGAGCTGGGGACAGTCGCACTGGCCCTCGTAGCTGATCCAGTTGACGATGCCGGCGCCGACGACGGCTGCCTTGAAGCGATCGGTCTGGGTGATGGCCCAGGCGGTCATGTAGCCGCCGTAGCTCCAGCCGCCAATGCCAAGCCGGCTCGGATCGGCCACACCTCGTTCTATCAGCGCGTCGATACCGGACATAATGTCGGTAAAGTCGGACCCGCCAAGGTCGCCACGATTGGCCAGGAGGAACGCGCGTCCCCGCCCGGCGCCCCCGCGTGGATTGGGCATGAACACGGCGATGCCGTGATTCGCCAGCAGGTGCGTCCAGCCGGGTCCGCTGGCGTAGAAGCCATCCGACCAGACCATCCCGGGGCCGCCGTGCGGACGGACGACCAACGGCACGGAGTGTCCGAGCTGATAGCCTGGGGGGAGCACCAGCAAGCCGGAGAGGCACAGGCCGTCTCTGGCGCGCCAATACACGGTCTCGGTACGTCCGAGTTTGCACCCGCTGCCCTGGGAATGCAGGTCGGTCACCTGCCGGAACCGGGAATCCGGCCGCTCAGACGCGACAGGCGAGGATCGCTCGATTGGCCCTACCCAGACTTCTGGCGGCGTCTCTGGTCCACTGCGGACCGTTGCCGCCAGTGTGGCCGAGCCATCCAAGCTAAAATCGGTGCCAAAGACGCCGCGGCTAAGCTGGTCGGGCCTCCAGATTGGCACTGGGTCGCCACCTGGGGTGATGGCAAACAGCCCGCTCTGCAAGTCAACCTGAGCGGAAAAAAGCAGGCGATCCACCGACGCCGGCCAGGCTAGCCAGGTGGCGGTTAGCTCGGCCTCACCGAGCAGCCCCCGTGGCTCGCCGCCGCTGGCCGGCACGAGCACGATCTCCCCGTGCGCCGGCTGCTCCAGCGCGGCCAGGAAGGCGACCTGCCGGCCATCGGGCGACCAGCAGGGTGACGAAACGTAGCCCTCAACCGTGCAGAGCCGTCGAGCCGACCCGGTCGCCAAGGTATAGACCACGACATCGGTCGTCCCAGCCTGTTGCTCGGCCTTGGGCGTTGGCGTCACCGCCGCCAGCAGCTCCAGCCCGTCCGGTGACCAGGCGCACTGCCAGACCTGGGCCGCTCCAAGCGGCGATACCTGCTTCACCACGCCGGAAGCCACGTCCAGGACGCAGAGCCGGTGATAGCGATAGCCGGAGTCTGCCACCTGTGCATCGTCTCCCCGGCTCTCATCGAGCTGGCGGCCGAGATCCGGAGGGTCGCGCCGCAGGAATGCTACGGACTTCCCATCGGGAGACCAGTGCGGCGCCAGTGCCTCCGCTGGTCCCGACGTCAACGGTTGCGCCTCGCCACCACCTAGTGACAACAGGCAAAGCTGCGACCCCGTCGCCTCGCGCCCGCCGACGAATAACAGCGCCCCTCCATCGGGAGACCAGCGTGGCGAGTGTTCTCCCCGGCCCCAGGTGAGCTGCCGCTGCCCTTGACCGTTCGTAGCAGCTAGCCAGATACCGGTTGACGATCGACCTCGCTCCTGTGACGCCGTACTCACGACAAACGCTACCTGGGTTCCATCCGGCGATAGTTGTGGAGAGCTGACCGTCCGGGCGCGGACCAGTTCCTCCGGGGTTAGTGGGCGGCGATCGTCCCGCAATGGCTGGCTCCTTACACCTACGTGCCGAGCAGCCCTGCGCCAGTGCCCGCTCGTAGCGCATACTATAGTGCAGTGCTCGGAAGCGCCTGTCCCCGAGGTGGGACGACGCTCGTCTTCGGGCGCGGTCCATAGGATAGGTTGCGAAAGGATCGACGAATGTCTCCCCTCACCACTAGACGCCGGCTGCTGGCAGGCATCGGTCTGCTCGCCGGCGCCTCGCTGCTGGCAGCCTGCGGCGCCTCTGCCGGCGGCAGCACGGCTGCCGGTTCCAGCGCGTCCAGCGGCACACTCGCGTCCAGTTCGGCTGCGCCCGCAAGCTCGACCTCGGCGGCCAGCTCCAGTGCGCCGGCAAGCTCGAGTGCCGCCACGAGCAGCGCAAGCTCGGCAGCGGCAATAACGAGCAGAGCGGCCAGCACGAGTAGCGCCGCCGCCAGCGCTGCTACGAGCAGCGCCGCTGCCTCCTCCGCGCCGGCGGGAACCGGCGTCACGTTGCAGTATCTGGGCCAGGGCGACAACTCGGAGCTCAAGATCTATCAGACGTTTGCCGACACCTTCCACAAGGAGAATCCGGATATCACCATCCAGATCGCCTTCGCCACGCCGGGCGGCTCAGCAGGCGTCCTGCAGAAGTTGGAGACGTTGGTCGCCGCGAACTCCGGTCCAGACGCCTACTGGACTCACTCGTTCATCGGCGCGGCGCTGAACAAGCAAGGGATCAGCCTGGTGCTTGATCCATTCCTGCAGCAAGACAAGACGATCAAGCTCGACGACTACTTTGCCGCCGCCTACCTGGACTACACCTTCGACGGCAAGCACACGGCGTTGCCGCGCGAGATCGCCACCAACATCATGTATTATCGAACGGACCTCTTCGACAAGGCGGGGATCAAGTACCCCGATGCAAACTGGACCTGGGATGACATGCGCGACGCCGCCCAGAAGCTCACCTCCGGCCAGAGCGGCAGCAAGATCTACGGCTTCGGTGGTCCGGTCACCAGCAGCTTCATGTACCGCAGTATGTCGCTGGAGAAGGGTTCGGACATCGTCGACAAGCAGAACCTCAAATCGCTCTTTGCGAATCAGCCCGTGATCGACGCCATCCAATACTTCGCGGACTATCGCTCCAAGGATCACACTGCGCCTACTACCGCCGACCTGACCGCCGACAAGAATGCCGGCTCCTTCCAGAAGGGCCTCGCCGCTATCGCCTTCAGCGGCTACTATCTCATTGGCGTCATCAAGAATGACACCACGGCGACCTGGCCCTACGACTGCTCCAATATGCCGATCTTCAGTGGCGGCAAGCGCTACTCCGCATCGGCAACCTCGGCCCATTCCGCCTGGTCGGGTACCAAGCACAGCCAGGAAGCCTGGCGGTGGGTCAAGTACCTCTCCGGCCCCGAGGCCAGCAAGCTCTACGGGGCCTTGGGCCTCGTTATCCCGCCACTCAAGGCGCTGGCGGAGTCGGACCAGTTCACCTCGGCCGCCGACGTGCCGCACCACCGCAAGGCTTTCATCGACGATCTGACCAATGCCGAAGCCTTTCCCATCGTCCCCAACTGGATCGATGTCCAGAACGTGTTCGGCGCCGTGCTGCAACCGGTCTGGGACGGCAAGATGACGGCCAAGGAGGCTATCGACGCCGGCAATGGCAAGATCAACGCGGAGCTCCAGAAGAACGCCTAGCCCGGGCGCCGGGGCCGGGGAGCCGGGGAGCAGAGGAGAACTCAACTTTCGATGACGGACGGCAGCACGGTATCATCGCTTTCACTCCCTCCACCGTCCTTCCCGTACGAAATCCCCTCTGCTCCCTTGCCCCCCGGCTCCCCTGCCCCTGTCTCTTATACACATCTGA
>CALBSQ010000196.1 GCA_937967325.1 uncultured Chloroflexota bacterium | reverse complement strand
GACAGTTTTTCGTCTCCCCTTATGCCCTTCCCAGGGGAGGGGCCGGGGGAGAGGTTGGCTAGCCCCGCCCGACGTACAACTGGCCCATCGGCAGCACGATGGCCTCCAGCATGTTCACCTGCGGCGGCAAAGTGGCCATCAGCACCGCCGCGCGGGCAATCTCGTCCACGGTCATCATCGGCTCTTCGTTCATCGCCGCCATGCCTGGGGCACGACGCTCGACACGCACGTTGCCGGGGTGCAAGCAACCACACGTCACGCCGTACTCGCGGCCTTCCAGCGCCGTCACCTGGGTGAGGCCCCAGAGGCCGTGCTTACTGGCGCTGTAGGGCGCCGAACGAGGCCGCACGCGCTGCGCGGAGATGCTACCGATGTTGATGATGCGCCCGACGCCCTGCGGCTTCATGATGCGCAGCGCCTCGCGCGTACAAAGGAAGGGACCAGTCAGGTTGGTGGCGATCACCTTGTTCCAGGCCTCCAGCGAAAGCTGATCCAGCGGCCCGCCGTCGAAGGCGCCGGCATTGTTGACCAACACGTCCAGCCGTCCGAAGCGGGCCATCGCGTCCGCGAAGAGCTTGCGTACCTGCGTCTCGTCCGTCACGTCGGTCCGCACCGTCAGCACCTGACTGCCAGTGGCGCTCATCTCAGCGGCAGCTTCCCGCAGCTCCGGCTCACTGCGCGCCGCCAGCACCAGCGACGCCCCCTCCGCCGCCAGCCCCCGCGCGATGCCGCGACCGATACCGCGGCCCGCTCCGGTCACCAGGGCTACCTTGCCAATCAATTCATTCATACGATGCACCCTTTCCTGCTTGATCGCGGAGGAGTCTAGCACCCCCGATTCGCCAGCGCGCACCGAGCATCCCTCGCTGGTACAGTGAGGCGGCGAGACTCGTAGCTGGAAGGTGGCGATGCGCCCGGAAACGGAATCCTGGTGGCGCAGAGAGGATTATCGGGTGGATCGCACGACAACTCTCAACCCAGCCCTGACACGCTTCGCTAAGCGGCTGAACGAAGAAATTGGGGCGACCCGCGTGCTCCTGTTCGGCTCGTACGCCCGAGGGAATGCCTACTACGACAGCGACTACGACTTCATCGTGGTATCACCGCGGTTCGAAGGCGTGGATTCATTCCATCGAGGGAGAGACCTACGCGACATCTGGACCAAGGTCGGCGGATACGGTCCGATGGATATTGTTTGTCTTAAACCACAAGAGTTCGACTGCGCCAGCACGCACATCACCCTGGTCAACTCCGTACTGCCGGAAGCCATCGACCTGCTGCCCGTCGAAGCGCCCGTGGCCTGAGCGCGCCGCGAACCGGCTACAACCCGAGCCCGACGTTCTCCACACGCAGCCCAGTCGGGCTAATGGCGATGGTGAGTTGCGCCTGGTCGGTGTCGACCAGTAGGCTGTACGAGCCGGGACCGCGAGCCGAGAAATAGAGCCGGTCGAGTCGCTGCCCTACCAGCGCTGAGAGGGCGCGGTTCAGCTCGCGCGCCGTCTTGGACACCGCCTGACCGCTCGGCGTGCGACCATACGTCGCGATGAGGGCCTGCTCGCCGGGGGCGCCCTGCGCCTTGCGAGCGTGGCCGCTCTGCAGGCTGACCTCGAGCATGCCTTCCAGCAGTCCGACGAGGTCGTCAGGTACCTCACCGGCTGTAATTGCTTCCAGCAGCGGGGCGTAGCGGTCGCGCGTGGCCTCGTCGGGCAGGCTCTCGGCGAAGCTGGTCAGCTCACGCGTGAGCAGGTCGCGCTCGGTCTCGTCGAGCGTGAGCGCCGTCATCGCGACGACACCAACTCCAACGACTTGTGCTCGTCGCCGAGGATGGCGTGCGCCTCGTGCTCGAAGCCGCCCGTCTCGATGGCGCAGTGCATGCCGCACTCCTTGGGGGCGTTCTTCTCCCACCACCAGCGGCCCGACCGCGCATCAGCACCGTCAGCAACCGGGCGCGTGCAGGGAGCGCAGCCGATCGTCTTGTAGCCCTGGTCGTACAAGGTGTTGTAGGGCACGTCGTTCTCGCGCAGGTAGTCCCAGACCTCCTCTTCGGTCCAGTCTGCCAGCGGGTTGACCTTGGCCAGACCGCCGTGATCGTGGTCGATCTCGATCTTGCGGATGTTGGAGCGGGTCGCCCACTGGTCGCGACGCAGGCCGGTGATCCAGGCATCTAGATCCTCGAGCACGCGACGGAGCGGGCTGACCTTGCGCACATCGCAGCAGGACAGACGTTGGGGAACGCTCTGGTAGAAGCCGTTGACGCCTTGCTTGCGGACCAGCCGTTCCAGGTCGACGGTGCTGGGGTAGTACACCTCGACGGTGATGCCGTAGCGCTCGCGCACCCGGTCCATCAGCTCGTAGGTTTCCGGCGGCAGCCGGCCCGTATCCACCGTGAAGACGCGCACTTGCGGGTCGATGCGCCAGGCCATGTCCAGGATGGCCATGCCGTCGATTTGGAAGCTGGTACAGACGGCGGCGCTGGGACCAAACCGTTCCAGTGTCCAGCGAATGACCTCCTGGGGGTCCTGGTCGTCATACTCGACGGCCAGCTCGCCGGCCTCCCACTCGTCCAGAATGTCCCGCTCTACCAACGCAACCATGCCTGAGCCTCCTGTGACTCGCTCTGTTAGGCCTCTACCAGTTCGGCAACCGCTGCGCCGCCTTTAGGCAAGTGAACTTTGGGCGGCACGTAGGTCATGCCAGCCATCACCGTCAATGCCTCGTCGTCGTGGCGCTGCGTGAACTGCTGGAAGCTCTCACTGCCCTGGCGACCGGCCAGATAGCCGGCAACCAGCTTCTCCACCACCACCTCTGTCTGCTCCGACAGCACGCGGCGGAGAATCGGCCTCCCGATGACCGGGTTGTCGCCTAGGCCGCCGCGGAGATAGATGTCGTAAGCCTCCAGCTTCTGCCCACCCGTCTCGCGGGCGGTCGTGCCCTGCAGGCCAATGTCGCCCGTCCAGTGGTGGGCACAGGCATGGGGGCAGCCGTCGAGCTGCACGTTGATCCCCTCGACCTGCCGGTCGAAGCGATCCTCCAGGTGGGTGATGATGCTGCTGAGCTTGCTCTTGGTCTCGGCCACCGAATAGTTGCAGAGCGGCTCCCCCGTGCAGGCGATGCTGGAGGCGCGGATCTTGTTGACGTTGAGGTCGTAGCCGATCGCACGGACGCCGTCGATGACCTCCTGAACACGAGCGTTGGGCACTCCGGCGACGACGAAGTTCTGCTGTCGAGTCACCCGCACGTCGCCGCCGAACCCCTCGACGAGATCGGCCAGGCGCACCATCTGCTCGCCGTTCATCATGCCCAGAAAGGCCGGGAAGCCGATGTAGCTGAGCCCTTCCTGCTTCTGGGGATGGACGCCGATGTGCTCGGACAGGGGGGCCGGCGAAGGACCCGGCACGTGCTCCAACTGCCGCCCAAGTCGCTGCTCGATCAGCTCGCGGAAGCGATCGGGGCCGTAATCGTCCACCATGAACTTCAACCGCGCCTTCACGCGCGACATGCGGTACTTGGGGTCTTCTTTCCAGGCGTCCAGGATGGCGCGCAGCACCGGCAGCGCGTCGTGTGGCTCGACGAAGATGCCCAGGTCGCGGGCCAACCGCGGCGTCGCCGACAACCCGCCACCGACCTTGACGGCGTAGCCATTGCGACCCTCGTGGCGCATCCCGGTAAGGGCGATGCAGTTGATGGCCGAGGCGTTGCACTGATGGGCGCAGGTCGAGATGGTGATCTTGTGCTTGCGCGGAAGATCCGAGTAGTCGGGGTTGCCAAAGAAAAAGGCCGCGACCTCGTCGATGAGGCCGGTGCAGTCGAACAGCTCATCGGGATCCACACCGGCTACCGGGCACCCCGTGATGTTGCGCACGCAATCGCCGCAGCCGCCGGCCGTGGTCAAACCGGCGCTCTTCAGATCCGCGAAAACCGCCGGCAACTCCTCCAGCTCGATGTGGTGTAACTGCACGTTCTGGCGGGTGGAAAGCTCACCCGAGTTCTCGCCGTAGGTGAGCGAGATCTGCCCGATCGCCCGCAGCTTGGCAGGCGTCAGGACACCACGCGGCAGCTTGACACGCATCATGAAGTGGCCGGTCTTGGGCTTGTCGTGGTACAGCCCGTACCACTGCAAGCGGACGATATCTTCTTCGGTCATCCGCTCGTAGCCCTCGTCGATCAGGCGGGGCAGATGGTCTAGAATGGTGATCGGGGCGCGCTCTCGCTTCAGCCGCTCGATGGAGTTACGCTTGAGCACGAGGTCCCAAGTGATTGTCTCCGGCACCGCGGCCTCCTTCCTCGTTCGTCGGGCTATTGTTGACTAAATTACTCTCTTTAGTTGTTGACTTTTATCGTACCCAGGCATCCGTGGTACTGTCAAGCGCAAGCGGCGACGCCGGGGCGTCGGCAACAGAATGGCAACGAATCATGGCGAGCGAAAAGGAAACCATTCTGGTCAACATTGACGGTCGCGACTTCGAGCTCAGCCTCTACTTCACCTGAAGAAGCTGCTGGAGCGCGCTCGCCATGGCGCAGGGACGCGTCGTGGCGGCCGCCTCCGGCGCCTCCCGGGAGGAGGCCCAAGAACGGGCGATGGCCCAGTTGCGGGAGCGTTGGGGGACATCACCCCCCAAGCGCATCAGAACCAGCGAGTGATTACGACCTTGCGCTCGGTGTAGAAGTCGATGGCGTCGCGCCCCTGGGCGTGCAGGGTGCCGAAGAAGGACTCCTTGGCGCCCGAAAAGGGGAAATAGGCCATCGGCGCGGCGACGCCGACGTTGATGCCGACGTTGCCTACCGGCGCCCGGTAGCGGAACTCGCGCGCCGCCGCGCCGCTCTGCGTGAAGATCGACGCCGCGTTGCCGTACGGGGAGTCTTCAATGATCTTGATGGCTCGATCGAGCGAATCCGCGCGGACGACGCCGACCAGGGGCCCAAAGATTTCATCCCTGGCAAGCGCCATGTCCGGGGTTACGTCGTCGAAAATGGTGGGGCCTAAGAAACAGGCCCCGCGGCCGGCAGCCTGCGATTCACGGCCATCGAGGACCAGCGTGGCGCCCTCATCCACGCCACGCTCCACATAGCCCGCGACTCGCGTCTTGGCGGTGGTGGAAATGAGCGGTCCCATATCGACATCCGCGTCAAGGCCGTTGCCGACATTCATCGCAAGAGCCGCCTGCTTCAACGCCGCCACAAACGGATCGTGGGCCGCTCCGACCGTGATCACCAGCGACCCGGCCAGACAGCGCTGACCGGCCGAGCCAAAGCAGGAGCCGATGACATTGGGAACGGTCTTCTCCATGGCCGCGTCGGGCATGACGACCAGCATGTTCTTGGCCCCGCCCTGCGCCTGCACCCGCTTGCCATGGGCGGCGGCGCGTGCGTAGACGGCCTTCGCCACCGGTGTGGAGCCGACGAAGGAGACGCCCCGCACGAGCGGATGGTCGATGAGCGCTTCGACGGCGGCGCGGTCGCCGTGGACCAGGTTGAGCACGCCCGGCGGGAACGCGGCGGAACGACCCGGCCCATCGGCCAGCAGCTCGAAGACGCGAGTCATGGTGATCGGCACCTGCTCGGACGGCTTGACGATGAAGGTGTTGCCGGTGGCCACGGCGTAGGGCCAGAACCAGAACGGCACCATGATCGGGAAGTTGAACGGGCAGATGGCGGCGAAGACTCCCAGCGGTTGCTTGATGACCTCCTCGTCGATGCCGCGGGCCGCGCCATCTTCCAGGCCATAGCCCATCATGAGCGATGGGATGCCGGCCGCGACCTCGACGCTCTCGATGGCCCGCCGCGTGGACCCACGGGCATCGTCCAGGGTCTTGCCGTGCTCTTGCGTCACCATACGCGCCAGATCTTCGAAGTGCGCCTCCATCCGTGCTTTCACCTCGAACAGCCGCCGTGCTCGCTCCAGCGGTGGCGTCGCCCGCCAGGCGGCGAAGGCAGCGTGGGCCTGCTGCACCACCCGATCGATATCGCCGGCGGTCGATAGGGGCGCCTGCGCCAGCACATCGCCGGTCGCTGGATTGGTCACGTCAAGGCTCTTCCCCGTGGCCGAGATCCAATCACCGCCGGCGTAATTGCTAAGGGACATTGCAGTTGACCGAGTAGCCGGCTCAGATCGTGTCGCCGTTTGCATCCCACACCTCCTCATGCCTATGTCAAGAGCGTAGCAGATGGTGGAGGACCGGGGAACTGCCACCGAACGCTACAGCGTCCGGTGACGTCGCCGCACCAACATTGCGACACCTTGACAACCGGACGCGGATGTTGTATAGTACGAGTGTTCTAAGAGATGGCCGGCTCGCCGGCGCGCCATTCGCTCTGATCGGGCAACCAGGTACTCCACCTGTGGTGGATAGGCGGGTAGCTCGACAGGGGGAACACGGGTGGCCTTCCGCGAGTCGCAGGAAGAGGCCGTCGCTCCGTTTCGGGCGTGTTGCCCGGCGGACAGTGGAAAGGATGTCCCCCCGTGGCTGCTCTCGCGGTATCTGATCGGGCTAAGGCGCTGGACCTGGCGCTGTCGCAAATCGAGCGGCAGTTCGGCAAGGGCGCGATCATGCGCCTGGGCGATCCGACGGCGCGCACGCCGGTCGACGTGATCCCCACCGGCGCCATCTCGCTGGACATCGCGCTGGGCATCGGCGGCGTCCCGCGCGGCCGCATCATCGAGATCTACGGCCCCGAATCGTCGGGGAAGACGACGCTGGCGCAGTGCGTCATCGCCCAGGCGCAGCGGATAGGCGGCGCCGTCGCCTACATCGACGCCGAGCACGCGCTGGACTCCGTGTACGCCGAGCGCTGCGGCATCAACGTGCAGGAGATGCTCATCTCCCAACCGGACACCGGCGAGCAGGCCCTGGAGATCTGTGACATGCTCGTCCGCTCCGGCGGCGTGGACGTGATCGTTATCGATTCGGTGGCTGCCTTGGTACCGCGCGCGGAGATCGAGGGCGAGATGGGCGACAGCCACGTCGGCCTCCAGGCCCGCCTGATGTCCCAGGCGCTGCGCAAGCTCACCGGCGCCATCTCGCGCTCGAACACGGTCGTGATCTTCATCAACCAGTTGCGCGAGAAGATCGGCGTGATGTTCGGCAACCCCGAGACGACCACGGGCGGCAAGGCGCTCAAGTTCTACGCGTCTATCCGCCTGGACATACGCAAGGTGGAAACGCTCAAGCAGGGCAACGACATCGTCGGCATGCGCGCCAAGGTCAAGGTGGTGAAGAACAAGGTAGCCCCGCCGTTCAAGGTAGCGGAGTTCGACATCATGTTCAACGAAGACGGCGTGATCTCCCGCGCCGGCGCGCTGATCGACATGGGCCTGGAGCAGAACATCGTCAAGAAGAGCGGCGCCTGGTTCCAATACGGCGAGACCCGCCTCGGCCAAGGGCGCGAGAACGCCAAGCAGTTCGTCCGCGAACACCCCGAGCTGGCCGACGAGATCGAGCAGCAGATCCGCCAGCACGGCAAGCCCGCCCCCGCAGCGGAGTCGGCCGCGGATGAAGAGGCGGCGCTGTAAGCGGCGCCCCCGGCAAGTGCAGGTGGCATTTGGCCCCTGGCGACTAAAGTCGCCAGGGGCCAAGACCAACGATCCTAACCAGAGGTCGCGGATGCACCCGGCCAGCGAACCCGGTTCTACAAGCCGATGACATGGCCAGTGCTCGCTGATTCATTGCATGCCAACACGAGCTGAAGCGTTCGCACCGCCTCAGCGTATGGAAGCCGCGCTGCGGTACGGTCGCCGTTGCGAATGGCCTCGACAAAGGCGGCCATGGCAGCGAGGTCTGGAGGGTCCTGGAGCGTCCACGTTTCCACGCCCGACTCCTGAACGACCTGTAGCTCCGAGCCGGTGTAACGGAGCAGCAGCGGTCCTTCCGCGACCACGTCGATCGCCATGTGGCCGGGAATAGGCAGCGGCATGGCGTGGGTGATACTCAGCGTTCCGGCAGCCCCCGACCTGAACTGCACGGAGATAGCCGCGCTGTCGGTCGCCGAGTCACCATCGGCGCCCGACGCCATCCCGTGACCGTAATGCGCCGCTACCGACCCGATCTCTCCGACCAACCAGCGACACAGATCAAGCAAGTGCATGCCTTCATCGAGAATCGTGGGAACGGTTGTGGCGGCATCCGCGGTCTGCGCGGTCCTTACCCGGCCCCGATACACGTGGGCGTGGACCAGTGAGATGGCCCGCCCAGTCAGCGCGTGCCGCCACGGTTCGACGAGGTTGCTATAGCGGTGCTGCAGGCCAACCTGCACGACCCTGCCCAATTCATCGGCCTTTTCGCCGATGCGTTGGGCCGTCGCCAAATCCAGCGCCGGCGGCCTTTCCACATAGACGTGCAACATTTGTCCTATCGCGGTAAGTGTCTGGTCGGCATGAACGGCGGAAGGCGACGCGACGATGACCGCGTCGAGCTTCTCGAAGATCAGCATGCTCTGCCAACCGCTGTAGACGGCCGACTTCCACGGCTCCGCAAGCACGTTGGACTTGGCCATATCGGCATCCACCACCGCGGCAATCGCCACGCCGGGCAGCCGCGCCGCCGCGTGCGCCAGAGCAGTCCCTCGCCGGCCGGCGCCAATAACGCCGATTCTCAAGCTATCAGCCATCAGCAGTCAGCAATCAGCACGCTGCCGGACCTTCTGATAGCTGATAGCTGATAGCTGACGGCTGATGGCTGATCATCGGCCCAGGTGCTCGCGCAGCCAGGCGTGACTGATCTGGGCGCTCTGCAGCGGACCGATCAGGGAGCGATCTTGCTCGACCATGATCCAGCCGGAATACTGCACACCCTCGAGATGGCGCAGGCAGGCCTCAAGATCGATAGCGCCGCGACCGAGCTCGCAGAAGCCGCCGATGGCCATGCACTGGCCCTGGTTCATCCTCTCGCTCCTGGCCCGTTCGATCGCCGCGGCGTCCGCATCCTTAAAGTGCATGTAGCGGATGCGCGGGGCATAGTCGCGATAGACGTCGACCGGCACAGCGCCACCATAGTAGAGATGTCCGGTGTCCGGAGCCAGCGCCAGGAGGTCCGGCTCGACCAGCGACATCAGGCGGTCCAGCTCGTCACGTGTCTCGACGTAGGTGCCGACGTGGTTGTGGAAGGCAGCGGTGATGCCGAGCGCGCGGCAGCCTTCCCCAAGCCGCTTCATCGCGTCGGCGAAGGTACGCCAGCCACTCTCGTCGAGCCCATCCGGCCGGCGCCCCTTCGGATAAAAGCCCGGGCTGGCGCGCCGGTCGGCGTTCCCCCCGGTGGCCACGCACAGCACGTCACCGCCCATGTCGCGGACGAACTTTGCCATCGCGAGCGCGCGACTGACCGCATCGGCCGACTGCTCTGGATCGTAGAAAGGACCACCGGCGTAGACCGTCGCCATCTGTAGACCACGGCGCTGCAGCTCCTGGTGATATGCCGCCGGGTCCTCGCGGTAGGGACCGCCCCCTTCGGTGCCTTGATATCCTGTCTGCGCGACCTCATCGAGGATCTGCGCGAACGGCGCGCCGCTCCAGGCAATTGGGTGGCAGCCCAATCGCGCATTCGGCAAATTCAGCATGGTCGTTATCCTTCCGGACCGCCACCGTGGCGACGTGGAGCGATTGTAGCGCACGCCGCTCAACGCAGCCGCCGCTACCGGGATTTTGAGAAATCTGGATCGGTGTCAAGGGCACCTTGAGCTCGCCGAACCGCAAGCTAGCGGAGCGCTGCGAACCACCGGGTGACCATTGATGGATGGAGATCGGGTCGTTGTTCCTGTGCGGCTCTGTGGCGCAGGATGTCGGTGAACATGGCCCCTACAAACCGGCGGTTCTCTGCAAGATCGAGGCTGCTGTCGGAGAACATGTCGCAGGCGAACAGCATGCTCCACGTCGGCTCCCATCGAATGCCGGCGAAGCAGTATGGCTTCCTCGCCATGCCAAAGGTGTTGCCATACCTCCAGACCGGATCCTTTGCCTCGTACGACAGCGGCGCGGTGAGCAGCGGAAGGAAGCCACCGCCCTCCGGGCAAAGGATGTACGCGAGACCTCTCGTCTCTAGTCGATTGAACGAAAGGGCACCAGATGCGTCAGTCCAGAGCCCGCCAGGGAACGATACATTCTCTAGTCGAACAACGCTGTCGTTGGGACTCGTCGCCAAATAGGCGATGTCGCCCGAACCACTATGCGCGAGTGGGAACCGTGCGTGCTGGAAACCGTCGATCTTCGTGCTGTCGAATGGGCTCGCCCTCAGGTATAGGCTTACGGCCTTGGACTCCTGGAGCCAAGCGACGAGCATCTCTGGCAACTGCCTGTGGCCAGGATCTCCCTCAATGAGGAGCACGTCAGGGGAGAAGTCCAGCACCCGCCTGGCGGGTACCAACCAGGGGCGCAGAGACGGTTGGACGTTCGACCAATCGTCCGTTGCCGTGACTGCCCACGCCCGCTGGACCTCGCACCCGCCCGGGAGCAACAGCGATGACAGCAATGCTTCGTGGTGAAACCCGTCACGGGAAGGCTGATCCTGGAGCACAAGTACCCGCAGCATCTGCATGCCTCCTGACGACGATCAGATAGCTCACGGACGCGCTGGTCACGCTGGGCCCGTCTACCGGGTCATGCCACAATATACTCCAGCGGACCGCTGGCGTCATTCCCCAAGCTCATTCCCGCGTCACTTCGCCAGCGCAGCGTCGTTGGCAGCGGCCACAATCGTGCGGTTACGCTGCGACTCCGACCGTGCCGTCCCAACACTGCGGTATCCCCCGTCCCGCAGACGACCCTCGAAGGATGAAAGCGCTGCCGTCGCCGCCGGGTACCCACTTGTGGGTGCGCAGTCGCCCGGTCGGTAGCCGCCGATCGCAATCGCGGCCCCGGCACCCCGCCACCCCGGTTACTTCCTGCTTCCACAGCCGCCTATCTCCTGCCTATGCCGCACAGCCTAGACCGGTATGATGGAGCAGAGGGAGGGGGCATGGGTGACTAGCAAGGCCCAGCACGACGGCGGCGCCTCACTCACCGGCGAGGCCAAGGCGACACTGGTCCGGCGCATGTTCGACCGCATCGTCCCACGCTATGACCAGATGAACCGGCTCATGACCGGCGGCATGGATGGCCGCTGGCGCGCGCTGGCGGCGCGGCTCGCTGAACCGGCGGGTAGCAATGTCCTGGACATTGCTACCGGAACCGGCGATATGGCAATGGAACTTCGACAATGCGGTGCCGCTAGTGTGATCGGCGCCGACTTCGCGGGCAACATGCTGCGCGCTGCGCAAGCCAAGCTTCCGGCGAGTATACCGCTGGTGCTGGCCGACGCTCAGCACTTGCCGTTCCATGACGCCAGCGTCGACCGCGTGACCAACGCCTTTCTCCTGCGCAATCTCTCGGACCTTGATCTCGGCCTTCGAGAGATGCGCCGCGTCTTGCGTCCGGGCGGCAAGCTGATCTGCCTGGAGATCACGCGCCCGACGCCTGGTATCGTCGCCGCCCTCTTTGGCTTCTATTTCTACCGGCTCGTCCCGGCCCTCGGCGGCGCCATCACCGGGCAGCGCGCCGCCTATCGCTACCTGCCCAACTCGCTGACGACCTTCCCCCGCGCCAACGAGCTCGCCATGCGGCTGCGGCAGGCCGGCTTCCGCAAGATCGCCTATCGCCTGCTGGCATTCGGCACGGTGGCTATTCACGTGGCCGACGTACCATAGCTGTTACAGCATCTCCGGCAGGGATTGGGGGCCTACGGATGATCCTCGGGGTTCATGATAGGCAGTCCGGACATTGCTGCTATTCTCAACAACCTCTGATCGGCCGAGACCAGCGCGCCTATTGACTGCCCACGTCGGCGAGCTAAGCCGAAAGCGCGACGGGCGGTGACGAGATGGAGGGCGTCGAGCGTCCGTAGCTGCAAGGACGGCGGAGCCGTAAGGCATAGGGTCGCTGCTTCCCGCACTGTGGCCCGAACCAATCCTAGGACCAGGTAACGTTGGGTATCCTGGAGAAACAGCGCGTATGCCGCATCCCGCTGCGCGGCGGTCAGGACGCTTTCTCGCATTCGACGGCCAAATTCGGAGGCCACCTCCACGAGTACCAGCGACGAGATCACAATCGGTTCTGCCTCAATGAGGTCGTTCATCCAGCGCGACCCGGCCTCGGGCAGATAGGATTTGGCAACCGAGCTCGTGTCAAGGTAGTGCAGGGGCACTCGCGCCTAAATCCGATCTTCTCGCTCTTCAATGATCGTTTGGGAAATCGGCGGGTTGAGCCGCGGCATCGACGCCAAGAACGCCTCTCGATCCACGGGACTCCCGCTCGGACGGACGGACTCCGGAAAGCGGGTGACATCAACGTCCTCAATGAGGTCCGCGAGTACCACGCGCAACCGGCTGATCTCCTCTTGCAACGGCGTCTGCCGCTCAGTTGTACTATCGCGGGGAGGCAGTGCGTCGTTCAACGTCGAAACAATGGCGCCATTGAGCGAGGCTCCGGATCGCTGACTGAGGGCTTGCAAACGCTGGTAGAGCTCATCCGGCAAGCGCAACGTCACTCTAGTCATGGAACCTCCTACTCCCTCGCTGACACCATGACGTCACCAAGGATACCGTGTCGGGCGAGACTCGCACCCCGGTGGCACATGGTTCCTAGCCAGCGCTATTCGCTGCGAGCGGCGGTAACACCAGTGTCCGCTACATCGAGGATACGCTCGGCCCCCGCATATATGTTGAACCGACCCTCCCGCAGGAAGCCGATCAGCGTCATGCCGAACTCGCGCGCCAGGTCGGCGGCCAGACTGCTGGGGGCGCCGACAGCGGCGAGGATGGGGATGCCGGCCATCAGCGCTTTTTGCACGACCTCGAAGCCGGCACGACCGCTCACCAACACCACTGTGTCAGACGCCGGCAGGCGCCGGTCCATCAGCAACGCGCCGGCGAGCTTATCCATCGCATTGTGGCGGCCGACATCTTCCCGCACCAGGCGCAGCCGTCCATCAGGATCGAAAAGAGCAGACGCGTGCAGCCCACCGGTACGGGCGAAGATGGCCTGCTGCTCGCGAAGCACTCCAGGCAGCCCCAGGAAGAACTCAGGGGGCAGCCGTCGCGTGCTCACCGGCCGGTTCGGGCAGGCGACGCGCACGAGCTCCAGCGATGCCTTGCCGCACACGCCGCAACTCGAGGACGTATAGACGTGCCGGCTCAATCGCTCGGCGTCGAATAGGACACCAGAACGCAAGTGGACGTTCACCACATTGTACTGCTGCGGCTGATCGGGATCCGTGCAGTAGGCGATGCGCTCGATGGCGTCGTGTCGGGCAATTACCCCCTCCGTGTAAAGGAACCCAGCGGCCAGCTCGAAGTCGTTACCCGGCGTCCGCATGGTGACGGCCACACTCTTGGTAACTCGAGCGCCTTGCTGGTCGAAGACGACGCGCACCTCTAGCGGCTCCTCGGTGGCAAGCTCGTCCTGGCGACGGCGCAGGTGACCGTCTCGGAACTCCGTGATGGGGAAACGAACTGTCCGGCCGGGCCGGGTCGTGCTCAGCATGGTGTGGCCCAACGGGATGACCAGATTGGCGACACGGGCTGGTGCGGGGGCGGCCCCCCCGACCCCCCAATTCTGAGGCTGTTGGCCATTCGTGAGGATGTCGCAAACGGCGAGATCAGGGCGTATAGCAATTCGCCCCTACCAGAGGCCGCCGGCGCCGGTAGGGGCGTATTGCTATACGCCCTGTCTGCCGCACCAGCCGAATCTCGCCTATGGCCAACAGCCTCAATTCTGGGAGCCGTCCTGCCCCAAGCTCGTTTCCAGCACGGCGCGTCCAGTCTCCCGGTAGTGACCCAGAAGGAGGCGCCGGCTCCGTGGAAGCCCTCCCCCCAGAATTGGGGGGTCGGGGGGGCCGCCCCCGCACCAGCCAACACTGCCCAGAATGGCGTCGCGTGCCGCCCCCGAACCGCCAGGGTTGCAGCAGCGCTCATGGACACGTTCGCGGTACCGTCGTCTGCCCGCTCAATCACAGATCCACCGTCCTTCGGACGCTTCGACGGGACAATCGAACGCGCTCACCCGTTGCCCCAGCCCGGCGCGCCCGGCCTCGGCGCCATCGCCTCCAATGTCCCCTCACGGTCGGCTGCCGAGGCAGCGCCCGCCCGCACGATCGACCAGCGCAAACAGGCGCCAGCGACCAGTGTCGCGCCGGAGGCGATCGCCCCAAACAGCCGCCGCCGCTTCGGGACCAGCGTGCCGGCGACTTCACAGGATAGCCCTATCACCGTGGCCGCGACGGTTCCGGCAAGGAGTAACCGCCCCCGCCCGCGGAACAGCGGCTGAGCGGCGCGTCCCGAGCTAGCCAGATAGCCGCCCAACACTGCCAGCTCCACCGAGCCAAAGGAGAGGCTCAGGAGTGTCGGCGGGTCATGCCCGGCCTCCTGTCCGCCCACCACGTGCGTGACCAAGCTCGTCGCAGCAGTTCCAGTGTTGAGCGAGCTCGCCATGAACAGCGCCCCCAGCAGGGGACTGGTCGACCACACCGGCACACTGGTCGTGCCGAGGAGGACGCCGGTGTAGCCGCCCAAGGTAAGCGCGGCCGGCAAGCTCGCTGCCGCGAGCGCCCCGCCCGGCAACTGACGGAGCAGCTTGCCGGCGACCGGCAGCTTGCCGGCGACCGCGAGCATGCGCATAGCCTGCAGTGTGACCATGCTGCCATGCACCGTAAGCGTCCAGGCTCCGAGATTCATCGGCGACGACGGCTTGAAGATGCGTAGCATATGGTGGAAACGCGATGGCATGCCCAGGTCATCGATCAGCAGTGGCGGGCAGGGCAGCAGAGCAGCAAATGAGACTGCCTGGGCGACCCGCGTCAGTGTGTGGTAGCGGTCCCCGGCAAAAAGCTCCGACAACGAGCCGAGCACCGCGGAGCCGGCGGAGATCCCGCCGAAATAGAAGTAGGCGGCAACCTCGTGGTTCCAGGTTGGCCGCTGGAGGATGGGGATGTCACGGTAGGCGTCGCGCGGTCGCTCGTGGGCGGCGCTCCGACGCACATCGCGGTCCGACCGCCGTCGCTGCTGGTCGGGCGGCGCGCCGATTTCCCATGCCATCAGCGCCCCCCCTTCCCAGCAACCAGGGTCAGCGCTCCGACGACACTCAGACCAATGCCGGCCACCGCACTCCACAGGTAACGCGAGAGCATACGGGCGGTCGGTCGCGTCGGCGCCGGTGGCAGGTTGTAAGCGGCGGGCTCTTCGGTGAGCAGGAAGAAGGCATTGAGGCGCTGGTACTCGCCCGCGTCGTCGGCGCCATACAGGTAGGCGCCCGACTCTCCGCGGCCGCGCACTTCCTGAACCCGCCGCTTCGCCAGCTCCCGCAGCTCCGAAACCGGGCCGAACTTGATCGAGTCCGTCGGGCACGACTTGGCGCAGGCGGGCTCGAGGCCATCCTTCTGGCGGTCGTAGCAGAGCGTACACTTGTGCGCCCGGCCGTCGGCCTGGCTACGCCCCAGCACGCCGAAGGGGCAGGCAGCCACGCAGTAGCCGCAGCCGTTGCAGACATCCTGTTGCACGTAGACGTTGCCGAACTCGTTGTAGATGATGGCTCCGGTAGGACAGGCTTCTTGACAAGGGGCCGCCGTGCAGTGCTTGCACACGTCGCTGTTGAACAGCCAGCGCACGCCGCGATTGGGCAGCTCCTGCTCGGCGAAGCTGACGTGCCGCCAGGTCGTCGCGGAGAGGTGGAGCGTATTGTCATAACTCTGGCCACTCCACTTCATGCCGTCGGCCGGCAGCGCGTTCCACTGCTTGCAAGCCACCTCGCAGGCCTTGCAGCCGATGCAGAGCGTCGCGTCAGTGAAGAAGCCCATCGGCTCGTGCGCCACCGGCGCCGGGGCAATGACCATCCCCTCCAGCAAGGTTGGCTGCAGGTCGTCGCTCCGTGGGAGGGCCTGAACCGCCAGTTCCGGATGAGGCGACTGGGCGAGGGGGCGGGGGGGCGATGAGGCGACTGGGGATTGTGAAGACGGAGGCGAGACGGGGTCAGCCCCGCGTCCGGCTTGCCGGACTTCTCCTCTCCGGTTCAGCCCTGCGCCAAGTCGCCCCCTCGCCCCCTCGCCCCCTCGCCCAGTCGCCATCACGCTGTCCTCCCTTCGGGCTGCGCCTGGTTGTTCGTCTCGGCCATCGGCGCCGGTTGGGGCCGCGGGGCCACCCGCACCGATGGCACGTCCGAGGGCGTGCTTAGCCGCCCCTGGCGGATTTGGCAGGTGAAGGCTTTGCCCTCGTGCATGCTGACGTTGGGGTCGGCCACGATCGAGGTCAGGTCGTTGGCCTGGCTGCCGGCAACTTCTCCGGCCCAGCCGAAGTGGATCGGCAGGCCGATCTGATGGACGGTCTTGCCCTGGACTTGCAGCGGCCTCAGGCGGGGTGTGACCATGGCCCGAGCTTCGATTGCGCCGCGCTTGCTGGTCACGACCATCCAGTCGCCGTGCTCGATGCCTCGCTCGCGGGCGAGGTCGGGGCTGAGCTCCACGAACATGGCCGGCTGCAGCTCGTTAAGCCAGCTATCAAAACGACTCATAGGGCCGCTAAGGTAGTGCTCGGTGACACGGTAAGTCGTGGCGACGATCGGGTAGTCGGGATCCTCCGGCTGGGCCAGGGCGTTCATGGGCGCTTCCATCAGGAGCGCGGTCGGATTGATGCGCTGCTGGTAGAGCGCGTTACCCACGGGCGACTCCACCGGCTCATAGTGGGTGGGTAGGGGGCCGTCTTTCGTGCCGCCGGGGGCGAAGAGCCAGCCCTTGCCATCCGGTTTCAAGATGAAGGGGGAATCGCCGGAGATCGCCTCCATCCCTTTGGCGTCCTTCGCCGCCCGATAGTCGGGCGGCTTGTCCGGCTCGAAGTCGGGCGTGTCCAGGCCCGTCCACTTCTTCTGCTGTTGGTCCCACCAGACGTACTTCTTGCGCTCGCTCCAGGGGTTGCCTTCCGGATCGGCGCTGGCGCGATTGTACATGAGGCGGCGGTTGCCCGGCCAGGCCCAGGCCCAATTCAGGTGCGCGTGCTGGTCGAGGTCGCCGACACGGTCCTTGGAGCGGTTGCGCCCCTCCTCGGGATAGACGCCGCAGTAGATCCAGCAGCCGCAGGCGGTGCTGCCGTCGGCCTTGAGCTCCTGGTACTTGGTGAGCTGCTTGCCATCGGCAACCGTGTAGCCGTTGATCTCCTTGAGCACCTTCTCCGCGTCGGGCTCATCAGTGGTCCTGCTTACCCGGCCGTCGGGCAGGACGTTGGGGTGGTCGTAGCGGTAGTCCCAGGTCAAGTTCAGGATGCCCTGGTCGCAGTCGCGGCTGCTGCCGGCGTAGAGCCGCTTCAACCGGCGCCCCAGGTTCCAGGCGAACCAGAGCTCCGAGTGGCAGTCGCCCGGCGGATCGATCGCCTGATCGTGCCACTGCAGGATGCGCTCGGTGTTGGTGAGCGTCCCCGCCTTCTCAATGCCCGTCGCGGCCGGCATAAAGAAGACCTCCGTGGCAATCGTCTTCGGATCGGGGTGGTCCGGTCCTTCTTTCCAGAAGGTAGCGCTGTCGATCAGGAAGAAGTCGCGCACGACCAGCCAGTCCAGCTTGCGCAGGCCGGCGCGGGCCAGCCCGGCATTGGGGCTCCCCGCGGCTGGATTCTGGCCCATCAGGAAGTAGCCCTTCACCTTGCCGGCGGCCATGTCGATGGCGTAGGGCAACTGGGAGTGGTCCGCCGTGATACGCGGGATCCAGTGGAACCCCCACTCGTTCTCCTTGGTCGCGGCGTCGCCGAACCAGGCTTTGAGCAAGCTCACCGTGTAGGCAGGGAAGTCGGCCCAGACCCCGCGCTCCACCTTCTCCTCCTCGAAGTAGTCCGCCAGGCTGTTGTGCCGGCGCGCCTTGGCCGGCTGGGGGATGTAGCCGGGCAGCAGGTTGTAGAGTGTCGGGATGTCGGTCGAGCCCTGGATGCTGGCATGCCCGCGCATCGCCATGATGCCACCGCCGGGCCGGCCGATGTTACCAAGCAGCAACTGCATGATCGCCGCCGTGCGGATCATCTGCACGCCCGTGGTGTGCTGCGTCCAGCCCACGGCGTAGACGACGGCGCTGGTGCGCTCGCGACCGGAGTTGGCCATGAGCTGCTCCGCCACATCGAGAAACTGCTGCTCCGTGCAACCGCACTGGTCGACCACCATCTCCGGCGTGTAGCGCGCGTAGTGACGGCGCACGATGTTGAGCACGCAGTTGGGGTGCTGTAAGGTCGAGTCGCGCTGGGGCTGCCCCGCCTGCAGCGCCGCCAGCGTCTCGCTGCGCGACATGGCGCCGATGTGGGGCTCCGTCTGGGTGGGCGGCGGTGACGGCTCCCCAGCGTAGTGCCATTTGGACTGGTCCGGAACGTACGCTCGCTCCTGCTCGTCGTAGCCGGAGAAGATCCCGCTCTGGTCCTGCTCGGCGTCGACGTACTGGTCGTTGATAATCGTGTCCGCGTTGGTGAAAGCCAGGACGTATTCCTTGAACCAGCGCTCCTGGCTCAAGATCTGGTTGATGAGGGCGCCCAGGAACACGATGTCCGACCCGGCGCGGATGGGCACATACGTCGTGGCGCAGGCCGACGTCCGGCTGAAGTGCGGGTCGACGTGGATGATCTTGGCGCCCTTCTCCCGCGCCTTCATGGGGAAGCGGAAGCCGACGGGATGGGCCTCCGCCATATTGGAGCCCATGATCAGAATGCAGTCACTGAACTGCAGATCCTCCTGGAAGCCGGTCGCTGCGCCGCGCCCGAACGAGGTGCTCAAACTGGGCACCGAGGCGCTGTGTCATATGCGGGCCTGGTTCTCGATGGAGACCATGCCGATGGTGTTGAACAGCTTCTTGATCAGGTAGTTCTCCTCGTTGTCCAGCGTCGCCCCGCCGAGGTGGCCCATGGCGGTGGTGTGCCGGATGATGTCGCCGTCCGTATCCTTGTCCACGAACGTGGCGTCGCGCGTCTCCTTGGTCAGTTGCGCGATGCGCGTCATGGCCCAATCCAGCGGCCGCTCTTCCCAGTGGTCGCTGAGCGGCGCGCGATAGAGCACCCGCTGCTGCCGGTGCGGGTTGTGGACCAGTTGGAAAGTGTTCGCCCCCTTCGGGCAGAGCGTGCCCTCGTTGATCGGGCTGCGCGGGTCGCCCTCGATGTCGACGCACTGGCCGTCCTTGACGTAGGCCAGCTGGGCGCAGCCAACGGCGCAATAAGGACAGACGCTATTCACCGCCACCGCGCCGCGCAGCCGCGAGTGCTTCGCCAGTGAGATCGGACTGAATGGCTGCGGCTCGTTGCCCTGCCGCCAGAACCACCCTCGCCGCTCCCGCCGTCCATCCTGAGCCATTGCCGTTCACCTTCCTTGTGCGCCAGCTTGCCAACCCGGGTTCCATGATATAGGACAACGCTTCACGGGGCAGCGAACGCATGTGCTTGGCGCACCATCGGCGCCAGGGGTATGAGACGCGCGGGCAGGGCTGGTGGCAGGCAGGCAATGCCGGTCGCGGGCGGGTGGACCGGCCGCCCGCGACCGGCTCCACATTCGGCGCTCACGCCTCCCGACTACACCGACCGGCCTGTAAGATCCCACCTCCCCGGCGCATCCGTTCTACGCGACGTGCTCACAGCTATTGACGGAAGTAGACCATATGTCCTAACCTGAATCGTCTGAATGGTACGGTCAGTGCGTTCGAGGGTACGCCTTCGGCCAGGCTCGGCGGCCCGCTCACACTAGCAGGAGCGACGAACGATGTCACCAACGGTCACCTTGCCGGCCAGCCGGCGGCGCAGCCAGGAGCACGAGGAGGCGCTCGACGCGCTCATCGCCAAGGTCCGTCAGGACCACACGATCATCGCTGCCATCCTCATGGGCAGCATGGCCTACGACGACGTGTGGGCGAAGTCCGATATCGACCTCGTGCTGATTAGCGACGAGGGCAGGTTTGCCAACAAGGGCTACTGCCTGGTCGAGAACGACGTCAACATCCACGCCAACGTCATCCGACGGAGCGACTTCAAGAAGCAGATCGAGTCGGAGCCCGGCGGCGGCTGGGGGCAGTCGATCCTGCAGCGCAGCACCCTGTTGTTTTCCACCGATGAGAGCATCCGCGCCTACTACGACGATGCGCAGCACCTGGGCGGCCGCGACCGCGAGCTGCGAATGTTGGGCGCAGGCTCCTGGGTGTTGACCCAACTGGTGAAGGCGGAGAAATGGCTGTACGTCAAGGGGGATGTCGATTACAGCTTCCTCTGGATCATGCGCATGGTCGATAGTCTAGCCACACTGGAAGTGTTTCGGCACGGCGAGGTGCCGGGCCGCGAGGTCGCGGCGCAGGCGCTACGGCTCAACCCACCGCTCTTCCGCGCCATCTACTCCGACTTCATCCACCGACCGAAAGACGCCGCCAGCGTGCAGGAGGTGCTGGACCTGATCAATGCTCACCTCGACGAGCACCGCATGGCGATCTTCAAGCCGCTACTGGAGTATTTGCGCGAAGTCGGCGGCATCCGATCGGCCGGCGAGCTGGACGAGCACTTCCAGCACGCCCGGGCCGAGTTCCTGTCTCCAGCCTGCGAGTGGTTGGCCGACAAGGGCGTCATTCGTAAGGTTTCCACGCCGCTACGCCTTACCGTAAAGAGCAGGGTCCAGGTCAACGAAGCTGCCTACTATTACGACGGAGGGGATGAAGCGTGAGGCAGACCATCGAAGTCAGAGGCGCACGGGAGCACAACCTCAAGAACGTCGATTTGGAGATTCCCCGCGATCAGCTCGTGGTCTTCACCGGCCTGAGCGGCTCGGGCAAGTCGTCACTGGCCTTTGACACCATCTACGCCGAAGGGCAGCGGCGGTTTCTCGACTCGCTTTCCACCTGGACCAAGCGCTTCGTCGACCAACTCAAAAAGCCCGACGTCGACTTCGTCTATGGTCTGTCGCCGGTCATCTCCATCGAGCAGAAGTCGGCCGGCAAGAACCCTCGCTCCACCGTCGGGACCATGACCGATATCTCCGACTACCTTCGTGCCCTGTACTGCATTGTCGGAGTGGCCCGCTGCCCCTCCTGCGGCCGGGAAGTGCCGATCAAGTCGGAGGCCCAGATCGCCGAGCACGTCCTTTCCTTGCCTATGGGTACCAACGTGGAGCTCTGCGCGCCGATCTTCAAGATCTACGGCGAGGACTACACCTACCTGCTGGCCGAGGTGCGCAATAAGGGCTACCGGCGCGTGCGCCTCGACGGCGCCGTCGTCGACGTTGGGGAAGAAGTCGAGCTCGACGAGGGAGCGACCTACGACATTGAGGTCATCGTCGACAGGTTTGTCGTGCGGCGTGACATCGAAAAGCAACTGCTCGTCGCCATCGCCAACGGTCTCAGGGTGGGCGAGGGCTTCCTGCACATCCGTCTGCTCGATGGCGACGGCGAGGCCCCACCCCCGGCCCCTCCCCAGCGGAGCTGGAGAGGGGAGATCAGTGTGGCCGGCGACCAGACCGCCCGCCTCATCACTCGTGCTCCCCTCTCCAGCTCCGCTGGGGAGGGGCCGGGGGTGGGGCCGTCACCCGCTCCAGCCGCTGCCTCCTTCTACGATGGCTTCGCCTGCCCCGAGCACCACCTGGTGATGGGCAAGCTCTTGCCCTACTACTTCTCCTTCAACGAGCCGGACAGCGCTTGCGTGACCTGCCTCGGACTTGGCACCTATCTCACCGTTCATCCCGACCTGTTGGTCCCTGATAAATCGCGGAGCATTCGGGGCGGCGCCTTTGTGCCGGAGGCCTTCCGCTACGACAAGAACACCTGGGGCGGACGTCTCATGTTCAGCTTGGCGAAGCATTACGGCTTCAGCCTGGAGACGCCGTTCGCTGAGCTTCCGGCCGAGGCGGTGGCGAAGATCCTTTACGGGACGGGTGGGGAGAAGTTCGAGCTGACGCTGCCCGACGGCGCCGCCCAGGACGACCGTCACGTCGGCAAGCTGTTCCGCTTCAACGGCATCATCACCGACATCGAGCGCCGCTACCGGCGCTACCGCAAGCAGCAGGTCGCCCACACCCACATGGAGAACTACCTGCGCAAGGTCATGGTGGAGCACGACTGTCCCGATTGCCACGGCACCCGCCTCAAGCGACAGCGGCTGCTGGTCACCATCGGCGGCAAGACCATCTATGAGGCCGGGCAGATGACCCTGTCGGCCCTGCACGCCTTTATCGGCGGGCTGTCCGAGATCGCCGGCATAGAGCCGGCGGGTGAGCAGGTAGCCAAGGAGCTGGAGTCGCGCCTGGCCCTGCTCAACGACATCGGTCTGGACTACCTCAGCCTGAACCGCAAGGCCGCGACCCTCTCCGGCGGCGAGTCGCAGCGCCTGCGACTCTCGACGCAGATCAGCTCCGGCCTGATGGGCATGCTCTACGTGCTGGATGAACCCAGCATCGGGCTGCACCCGCGCGACACCGGCAAGATCATCGCCACGATGCGACGGCTGCGGGACATCGGCAACTCGGTGATCGTGGTCGAGCACGATGAGGCGACCATTCGAGCCGCCGACTACGTCGTGGAGATTGGTCCCGGACCGGGCGTCCACGGTGGCGAGGTCGTCGCGCAAGGGACGGTCGACGAGATCCTCCACTGCCCGCGGTCGCTCACCGGCCAATATCTCAGCGGCCGCCGCACGATCGCCATGCCGAGCGCTCGTCGCCAGCCAAACGGACGCGCGCTCACCGTCCGCGGCGCCCGCGAGAATAACCTCAAGCGGATCGACGTGCGGATTCCGCTGGGGGTGCTCATCTGCGTGACCGGGGTTTCCGGGTCCGGCAAGAGCACCCTGATCAACCAGATCCTGTTCAAGCGGTTGTACGCGCTCTTTCACGACAGCCGCGTGCTGGCCGGGGCGCACGATATGATCGACGGAGTCGATCACCTGCACGATGTGATCAGCATCGACCAGACGCCGATCGGTCGCACGCCGACGTCCAACCCGGCCACCTACGTCGGCATTTACGACGAGATCCGCCGCCTCTTTGCCTCGACGCCTGATGCGCAATCGCGTGGCTACACGGCGTCGCGTTTCAGCTTCAACGTCAAGGGCGGCCGCTGCGAAGAGTGCGGGGGGCGAGGTACCGTCACCACCCAGCTCTCCTTCATGCCCGATGTCGAGCTGCCCTGCCAAGTCTGCAAGGGCGCGCGCTACAACGCGGAGACGCTGGACGTGCGCTATCAAGACCGCACCATCACCGATGTCTTGGATATGTCGATCGAGGATGCCGGCGCCTTCTTCGCCGACGTTCCGCTCATCGCCCATAAGTTGGCGGTCATGCAGGAGCTCGGGCTCGGCTACCTGAAGCTGGGCCAGCCGTCCGACACCATCTCCGGCGGCGAAGCGCAACGGGTCAAGCTGGCCAACGAGCTTGCCAAGATCAAGCGCGGCGGCCGGAATCTGTACATCCTGGACGAGCCGACGACCGGGCTGCACTTCGCCGACATCCAGCGACTCCTCGACAGCCTCAACCGCCTGGTCGACGCCGGGCACACCGTCCTGGTCATCGAGCACCACCTCGACGTGATCAAGACCGCCGACTACCTCATCGACATGGGACCGGACGGTGGCGAGCGGGGCGGTGAGATCGTGGGCGCCGGCACGCCGGAGGAGCTGGCGCGCAACGCGCGCTCCTACACCGGCCAGTGCCTGAGCGCAGTGCTGCGCTGAGGCGGGCGGTTAGCCGCTGTGCCACGTCAGTCGCATCTGCCCCTGGAAGGGACAGGCTCACCGGACCATTTACGGTGCGGCGGACTCACGTGCCAAGTATACACATGTCTATACTGATGTATACTTGGCGCGGACCTACAGGAGATGGAGATCGCATGGCAACGCGGACCTACCCAGGTCGCTTCGATGAGCAGGATATGACGGCGCTAGACCAGTTGGCGGAGGCCACCGGGCGTAGCCGCAACTACCATTTAAACGCTGCCCTGAAGGCCTACCTCGCGGAGCAGGAATGGCAGATCGCCCGCATCCGTGAAGGGCTCGCCGACGCCGACGCCGGGCGGCTGACGCCGCACGAGGACGTGATGGCCGAAGGGCGACGCCTCATCGCGGAGGCGCGCTCGCGCCAGGTGGCCGCGTCCGCCGAATCCCAAGCCTCCTGAATGGCGCTGCCCGTCCGCTGGTCCGACCGGGCGCGGGCCGAATTCTACGACGCAATCGCGTACATCGCCGCGAGCAGCCCCCAAGCAGCCGAGCGCGTTCAGCAACGGATCGAAGCAGCCGTCGCCCGCCTCACTGCCCAGCCCAGCATGGGACGCCCTGGCCGTGTAAACGGAACGCGCGAGCTGATCGTCGGCGGCACAGACGACATTGTCCCCTACCGCGTGCGAGCAGGTGAGATAGTCCTCCTCGCTCTGATCCATGCCCGAAGGCGGTGGCCGGACGACTTCGACGATGCGCCAGTCTGAGCGGTAATGGTTGCCACGGACGGTGCGCTATACTCGGCGGAGCAGCGCGAGCAATAGCCGGCGGGACAGTGGGTCGCATCGAGCGGACGGCGCCGTCCGCCTCCGGAGGAGCAACGTGGTAACAGCAAGCATCGGTACCGAGCGACAGGTCATCTCCCAGCGCGTCCGGTCGATTCCGGCTTCAGGCATCCGCCGGTACTTTGATCTCGTCTCAACTATCCCCGACGTGATCTCGCTCGGCGTCGGTGAGCCGGACTTCTCCACGCCGCCCCAGATCAGCGCGGCCGCGTCCTCACCGCTGGCAGTGTCCGACTACTTCAGCACGCACTATAGCTCGAACTACGGAATCCTGAGCCTGCGTCGGGCGCTGGCCACCCACCTCGAGCGGCGCTACGGCGTTGGCTATGAGCCACGCTCAGAGTTACTGATCACGGTGGGCGTCAGCGAAGCCCTTGATCTGAGCCTGCGCGCCATCGTCGATCCCGGCGATGAGGTCATCATTCCCGAGCCGAGCTACGTCTCCTACATTCCCTGCACCGTGCTCGCCGGCGGCGTGCCGGTGATGGTCCCTGCGATCGCGGCGCAGCAGTTCGCGCCCAACCCGGCGGCGATCGCCGCCGCCATCACGCCACGGACCAAGGCAATTCTGCTGGGCTACCCCAACAACCCGACGGGCGCTGTGGCTTCCCGTGCAACCCTGCAGCGCATCGTCCAGCTCGCGGTCGAGCACGACCTCATCCTCATCTCCGACGAGATCTACGACCGCCTGGTCTACGACGGCGAGCACGTCTGCGTGGCTGCCCTGCCGGGGGCGCGCGACCGGACCATCCTGCTGGGTGGCTTCTCCAAGGCCTATGCCATGACCGGCTGGCGCATCGGCTATGCCGCCGCGCGACCCGACATCCTGGAAGCCATGATGAAGATCCACCAGTACGTCATCATGTGCGCCCCCTCCGCAGCTCAGCTCGCGGCGGAGGAAGCGCTGCGCTCAGGCGAGGACGATGTCGTGCAGATGGTGGAGGAGTACGACCGGCGGCGGCGCCTCATCGTCGACGGACTGAACGCCCTCGACTTGACCTGCGTCGAGCCGAAGGGGGCATTTTATGCCTTCCCGAGCATCCGATCCACGGGACTCACCTCCGAGCAGTTCGCCGATGGCCTCCTACGGGAAGAGCGCGTGCTCGTCGTCCCCGGCGGCGCCTTCGGGCCGGCTGGCGAGGGGCACGTGCGCTGCTCCTACGCCACCGCTTTGCCCCGCATCGAGGAGGCCCTGGTCCGCATCGGTCGCTACCTGCGAAAGCTGGGCGGATGACCTACGAGCCCGTTATCGGCCTGGAGACCCACGTCCAGCTCAACACCGACAGCAAGATGTTCTGCGGCTGCGCGGCACGCTACGCCGACGCCCCGCCCAATACGCACGTCTGCCCCGTCTGCCTCGGCGCCCCCGGCGTGCTGCCGGTGATCAATGAGCGCGCCCTCCGCTACACGATCCTTTCCGGCCTGGCGCTACATTGCCGCATCGCCGAGTTCAGCCGGTTCGACCGCAAGAACTACCCGTATCCGGACCTGGTCAAGGGCTACCAGATCTCGCAATACGACCTGCCGCTTTGCCTGGACGGCTACGTCGACGTGCGCCTCGACCAGGCGAGCTGCCGCGTCCGGATCAAGCGCATCCACCTGGAGGAGGACACCGCTAAGCTCACCCACGCCGTCGACGAGCTGGGCCGGCCGGAGAGCCTGGTCGACGTCAACCGGTCCGGCGTGCCGCTGATGGAGATCGTCAGCGAGCCCGACCTGCGCAGCGCCGACGAGGCTCGTCAGTATCTCCTGCTGCTTCGCCTCGTGCTCACGACCATCGGCGTGACCACCGGCAACCTGGAGGAAGGCGCCTTACGCGTCGACGTGAACGTATCCCTGCGCAGCCAAGGCAGCCAGGAATTCGGCGCCAAGGTCGAGGTGAAGAACCTCAACAGCTTCCGCGCGGTGCATCGCGCTTTGGAGCACGAGATCGCCCGCCAGACCGCGATGCTCGAACGCGGAGGCGTGATCCCCCAGGAGACCCGCGGCTGGCAGGACGACCGAGGCGTGACGGTCAGCCAGCGCACCAAAGAGCATGCCCACGACTACCGCTACTTTCCCGAGCCCGACCTGCCGCCGCTGCAGTTCACTCCAGCCCAGATCGAGGCGCTGCGCCAATCGCTCCCCGAGCTGCCGGACGCCCGCGAGCGCCGGCTGATCGAGCAGCGCGGCCTCTCCGCCTACGAGGCCGGCGTGCTGGTTAATGAGGTCCCTCTGGCCGGCTACTACGATGCCGTGGTGGCCGCCGGCGCGGATCCGAAACGTGCCGCCAACTGGCTGCTGAACGACTTGTTGGGCCTGTTGAACGCGCGCGGCGAGCGCATCGAGGCCAGCCGCGCCACGCCGGAACAATTGGCGGCGCTGATCGCGCTGGTCCAGAACGGTACCGTCAGCACGCCCGGCGGTCGGCAGGTGCTCGCCCGCATGGTCGAGACCGGTGGTGAGCCGTCCGCCATCGTGGCCGCGGAGGGGCTAGGCCAGGTCAGCGACACCTCGGCGCTGGAGCAGCAAATCGCCGTGGCAATCGACGCCAACCCGAAATCCCTTGTCGACTACCTCAGTGGCAAAGAGGCCGCCTTCAACTCCTTCATCGGCCCCGTAATGAAGGCGACTCGCGGCCAGGCCAATCCTGCCCTGGTGCGCGAGCTTCTCAAAGCCGCGCTGGAGCGCCGGCGCAGCTGAGCCGGATGCAGCGAACCGAAGTACTGTTGGACCATAATCCCGCACGTCGATTGCCATCCGCCAGCCGCACCAGACTGACGACGGTTTATCTAGCGTCGGGCATCGTGCTTCTGGCGGCACTGCTGAGGTTTGCTAAGCTTGCGACTCTGCCCTACGGCCTCTACCTCGATGAAGCCTACAATATGATCGATGCACAAAGCATCTCGTGGCAACACCATCCCATCTTCTTTTTCCTCAACAGCGGGCGCGAGCCGCTATTCTTTTACTGGCTGAAGCTCTTTCTCCTGGGAATGGGTGCTTCGACATTCTCTATGCGGCTGGCATCTACATGTATCGCCGTACTAACCGTAGCGCTCGAGATCAGCGTCATGAGTCGTCTCTTCAACAGAAGAATCGGCCTGCTATCCGGAATAGTCCTTGCTACTCTGTATTGTGATATCCAGGATAGCCGGCTTGGGCTGCGCTTCAACCTCACGCCATTGTTTACGCTGCTGTTGCTATTGACGCTGCACAACGCGGCGACGCGGCGCAAGCCGCATGGGGCGGTCCTCGTCGGCGTGGTCCTCGGCGTCGCCAACTACACCTATTCGTCGGCACGCGTCATGCCGCTCATTGCTGTCGCGGCCATCATATTCCTCGCCGTCAGAAAGCAGGCGCCCATTCGACAACTGTGGGTGGGTACCGGAATTGGCGGAGCCTGCTATGCGCTGACGGTCGCTCCACTCGGAGCGTACTTCTTTCAGCATCCAGACGCGCTGGGACACATGCAGGATCTACGTGTCGTCAGTTTAGACCAGAGTATCGGGGACAACATTGCCGCGATCTACCACGGTGTCACATCGTATGTCCTCAGCTTTTTTTATGAAGGTGATACTGAGTGGTTGCAGAATATCTCAAGAAAGCCGATATTCGATCCAATAATGGCGTTTATGTTCTTCATTGGAATAGGTCTGTTGTCAAGGATGGCAATTTTGGGCAATACACTGCGACAACACTATGTATTCCCCCCCCAGAATCTCACAAGCAATCGTCTCTAAACTTGTCCGTTTCTTCTCTACTTAGCTTACTCACCCTATCGATCATGTATTTACCGGGGATCCTCTCGAGGGATGCGCCCTATTATCTTCGTGTGGCCGGCGCGTGGCCGATTGTGACACTTGCTCCGGCATTTGCGATGGACTGGTGCTTGGCACGCTTCGACGGAACCGCTTGGCGACCTTGGATAAAGGGCGGCGTCGCATTGGTGCTGATCGTCCAGCTTGTCGGGAGCACTCTCAGCTACTTCGTGATATGGTCGCGCTCGCCGGACGGCGCCCTGAAGGTTGGAGGCGGTGCGACAGCCGTCGCGGGCTATTTGCGTTCTTCTCACCCGGTCGGGCACATCGTAGTATTCACCGACGAAGGCACGATCATTTCAGCGCTGGCGCCGAGTCAGGCCGACCAGGTGCAATGGGTGCGCCTTGACCAATTCTTGCCGTTGCCCGTCGATTCGGCCGTGAACACCTACTATTTGTTCGACCTCTCGCCGCCAACTTACGTGTACGACGCCGCGCACCCGTATTACGCGTTCGACACCGTGCTCAGCCGGCTCGTCCCCAGAGTGCTCGACACCCCCGATCCAAACGCGAGAATCCCTCTGGCGCACGGGTACATTGTCAGGGATGTAAACCTGAAGGGTCTCCTCCCAACTGGTCCCCAGGCGTCGTTTGACGGTCGCATCGCGATCACTGGAGCAAGCCTGGCTGCCGACACCACCAGTCCGGGGGTGTACCAGGTCCGCCTCGGGCTGCGCGCCGACAGCGCGGACCTCCGCGGTCTAGTCGTCACCGTGCGCGCGGTTGACGGAACCGGCAACGTATGGGCGCAGAGCGACGTCCAGCAGGAAAACACCGAGGGCTTACTGAAGGGTCAGCAGGCCGTAGTCCTCAAGAAGCTGTCTCTCTACGCTGGGACTCCGCCTGGCCGGCTCGCGGTCGAGGTAGAAGTGTGGGACAATCAGGGTCGCCGCTCGCTACCGGCAAGCGGGGATGCCGGTGTCTCTCTGCGTATCGGTTCAATTCAGATACCGGAGTCGGTCCCTGTAGGTCCTGACCATCCCGCCTTCCCGCTCCAGCCGGCACGCGCTGAGCTCGGTGGCGACTTGTCCGTCGATGGCTTTCACGTCAGCACGTTCACACCGACGCAGAGCGATACAGTGCGCCTAGATCTGCGCTGGTCGTGCTCGCGGCCATTACCGGCTGGAACTTGGCTGGACACGGAGCTGATCGATCCTCGAGGCAAGTTCCTCGCGTCATTCACCAGCGGCGACGGGCTGGCGACGCCTCCCTTGGACCGATGCACGCCGGGGCAAGCGGTTCTTGACCGCCGAACCCTACAGATCGGACCTCGCTGGCCGCCGGGAGGGGACACAGTGCGGTTGGAGATGCGTGATGCCGGTGGCCGCGTACTCGCCATGACAGGTCTGACGACACTCACCATCGCCGGCCTCCCGCGCAGCAACGTGACGCCTCCGCTCGAACGCCCGATCGGGGCGGTCTGGGCCGATGGCATATCGCTCCTCGGCATGTCCGTGACCTGGTCGCCTGACAAATCCCGCTTGCAGCTTGGCTTGGTCTGGCAGTCCCGAGGTGAGCCGGGGCGCGACTACGTCGTCTTCACGCACCTTCTGAATCGAGATGGTCTGCTGATCGCCCAACACGATGGGCGACCCGCACGCGGCGCCTGGCCGACCACGTATTGGGAGCCGGGCCAGGTCGTCGCAGATGACCATACTATCTTGGCACCCGGCCGAGGTGTTGGGCCGGGCTCCATGCTGGAGGTGGGCATGTATTTGCCCGAAACCGGCGCACGGCTCCCAATCATCCAGACTGGGAGCGCACGGCAGGAGGGAGACGCTCTGCGCGTTCCACTTATGCTCGAACCTTCGAGGTAACGCCTTGCTTGCGACTGAGAATTAGGACCTTAGCCCGCGGCTGCAGCCGCGGGAGCCAGTGCCAACGACAGCCGCGATCTGACTCGGTAGACGTACTATCAGCTATTTGAGCCCGGATCACCCTACGGCACAATACACTATGGCAGAACAAACGGAAGGCGAGGCAACGATGGATAGCCGGCACAACGTCGCTCTACGGTCCCGGCCGGTGGCGGTCTGGCCGCCGGACGATACCGAGGAGAGCGTTTTGGGTACCAACCTCCATCAAACGACGATCCGCAATCTCTGCCTTGGCCTCAACGAGGCGGCGGTGGCCATGACTCCGCCCGGGCGGGCGCCAGGGTGGCAAGCGCTCGGTCAGACCATGATCACCGGCTTCCGGCGACCGGACGGGTCGGACTATGCGGTCCTGCCGGACATCTTCGTCTACCGCCAGCCCATCGACGAGGAGCGGCAGTCGCTGTCCCGCGCCCTCGACGGGCCTCCCCTGCTCATCATCGAGGTGGCGAGCGAGTCGACCTACCAGAGCAACCTCGATCTGGTCCGCGGCAAGGGCTTCAGTTACGCCGATGGCGGAGTCCAGGAATATCTGGTGCTGGACCCGATGGGCAAGTACGTCCCTGAAGGCGTCCGTGCCTGGCGGCTCCAGGAAGGCTCCTACACAACCTGGCCACCGGAGCCATCGGGCGCCTGGAAAAGCCGAGAGATCCCCGTCCTGATCGCCCTGGAGGGCGCCCGCGCTGCGGTGTACACCGCCGACGGCCGGCGTCAGTTGCGGGAGGGAGAGGTGACGCGCGCCCTGGAGCAGGCACGCCGGGAGCACGCCGCCGAGCTGGCCGAGCTCCGCCGGCAACTCGACGAGCTGCGACGAGGATCGTAGGGAACACGCTCAGCTGGTGCGTGCGCCGGGGGATTGCCCGCGATCTTGGGCATGGTCCAGCTCCGGTAGTCTCGCGCATGACCGTTTCATCATCGCTTCCAGTGGCGGAGTAGCGCAAACTGTCAAGTCGCGTTGAACCATGCGTCAGTCGCCCCACCATCGCCTCCGCGGCGCGCGACCACAACGGCTCTCGGTCCTACCCGCATAGCGTGTCCAAGCGCCCTGTGCTAGTCTTCCTAGCACACGGTGATCGGGGAGGCGGGCCAGGGCATTGAGCGCGCTGGCCCTTCGACTGCCGAAGCCGGTTCAGGAGCGGTGGTCGCTGCTCTGCCTCCTCGCTGGCTTCGTGCTTTGTGCCGTCTCCTACAGCCTCATCGTTCCGCTCTGGGAAGCGCCCGACGAGCCGGAGCACTTCCAGTACGTGCGCTACCTTGTGCAGCAGGGTGCCATCCCTTTGCAGCTCCCGACCATCCAGACCGACGGCAACAACGAAGGGAAACAGCCGCCCCTCTACTATTTCCTGGCGCTCCCTTTCGTGGCCGGGCTCGATTTGCACGATGCCGATCGTATCCGATTGAATCCCCACGCCGGCTGGCCCGGCGCACCCGACGGCACGGCAGCGGCCACGCACGTGCTGGATGAGGGCTGGCCCTACCACGGTGTCTTCCTGGCAGCCCACCGCGTCCGATTACTGTCGGTGCTGCTCGGCGCGATGACCGTGGCGCTGACCTACGCGGTGGCGCTGGCCTGTACCGGCAGAGGGCGAACGGCGCTCCTGGCGGCGGCGCTGGTCGCCCTGTTGCCCGGATTCCTGTTTGCCTCGGCCACCATCGACAACGACACCCTGCTGGATACGCTCGCCACGGCGCTGCTGCTCGTCGTCGTCACGATCGACGAGGACAATGCCCGCTGGCGTGCCCTGATGTTCGGCCTCCTGAGCGGGCTGGCCTTGCTGACCAAGCTCGACGCCATAACTCCGGTGGTCGTCGGGCTCACCGCGATGGCCCTCCGGTTACCGGGGAAGCGCCGCAAGGTCGTGGCCCTGGGATCCATGCCTACCGTTCCGGCGCTGGCCTTCTGGGCCTGGAAGGTCGCCGCGGGGGAGCGCCGCCTCATCGGCCGCCCTCCTCAGTGGCCGCCTTCGCTGCCCGGAATAGCCAGTCCACCGGACTGGACGGCGCCGGCGCAGTTCGCCCGGCACTTCTGGACCTCCTTGTTCGGGGTGTTCAGTTGGGGGAGCATCACCCTGCCGGTCCCCCTGTACATCCTCTATAGCGTCGTGTTGCTTCTGGGATTGGTCTTCGCGCTGGCGGCGATGCGCCGGCCGCTGGTCACCTTGCCCCCGCTCCGAGACGTTGCGCTCCTGAGCTGCTGGCCGGCGGCGATCCTGGCGGGCATGGTTGCCGCCAACGTCCTGGTCAGTGAGACCCGCGTGGGGATGGATCACGCCCGACTGTTCTACCCGGCCCTCCCCGCCGTCGCCACGCTCGTCGCCTTCGGTTGGAGCCAGGCCGCGGCGGCGATCCCCAGAGTCCGCTGGATCGCCGTGCTCTTGCTTACCGCGGCTGGGATGCTCGCCATCGCCATCCCCTGGCTGGTGATCCGGCCCGTCTACGCGCCACCCTGGCCGGTGAGTGACGCCGTCCCCGCCACGGCAACGCCAGTCCGCGATGCCCGTTTCGTCGACAGCGTGGCGCTCGCCGGTGTCGACCTGCCAACTGCCCCAGTCGGCGCCGGCCAGGGGGTCTTCGTCACCTTCTACTGGGAGGTTCAGCGGCCGCTCGCTTCTGGCATGTGGCTGTTCGTCCACGTCGAGGGCGCCGGCGGACAGCGCGCAGCGGCCTTCGACGGCACGCCGTCTTCCTCCACCCTGCCGCTTGCCTATTGGCGACAGGGCGACGTGGTCTTCGAGCGCGAGGTACTGACGTTCCACCAGGATGCGCAGCCGGGGACCTACGCCGTCAAGGCCGGCTGGTACGACCCCAAGACCGGCGTCCGTGTCCCCCTGACGGCCGGCGGCACAGAGGCCATCGCCGGGCAAGTTCGCGTTGTCGCCGGCACGTCCGGCTGATACGTTGATGATGCCGTAACCGCGATGAGCGCCACCACTATCACGGACGCGGAAGCCACTCTCCCCGCGCCATTGCCGCCAACGCGGCGTCTGGCTGCCAAGGCGCCCTCCCTGGTCTCAACCTACCGCGCCGTCACCCTGGCCTGCTGCATGGTCGCCTGGCTGCTGCGCACTGCCTGGCTCGGTAAGCAAAGTCTCTGGTACGACGAGGCGCTGAGCGTCTCCCAAGCGGCCGAGCCGTTCC
>CALBSQ010000195.1 GCA_937967325.1 uncultured Chloroflexota bacterium | reverse complement strand
CATCGCCGTGAGCACGACCGCCGCTTCCTTCTTCTGCCGGCCCATCGCCGAGCGCGCGCGCGACGCGGACCCTGCGCTCCAGCCGCAACATCCGTGCCAACGGCCCCATGGCCACATCCGTGCTCCCCGCCACCGGCGCCCGACGCCGCGGTGGGGGCGCTGACGAGGCCGCGCCGCGCGACGACTGGCGCCGTCGATGCGACCATGGCGCGGTGAGTGGAAAACGGAGGCGACGATGCGCGACGATCCCTCGGGAGCGCCGGTCCCGACGCTGGAGCTCGGGAGCCGGACGCTGCGCTACGACCGGGCGCGGCAGCGCCCGCTCTTGTGGCTGGGCGCGGCGGCAGTGCTGCCGGTGGGGGCGGAGGTGGACCTGCCCGGCCTCCCGCGGCCCGCGCGGGTGGTGGGCGTGCGCCTCGTGGCGGGCGGGGGCGCGCCCGCCTACGTGCGCCTGGACGTCGAGGTCCCCGCTGAGGAGGGGGAGGAGGCGGAGGCGACGGCGGCGGTCCCAGAGCCGATCGCGGCGGCGACCGCCGACCTGGACCTCGATCCCGACGCCGCCAAGCCGCTGGGCGCGCCGCTTTCCTAGGCCGGGGCGTCGGCGGCGCGCCGACCGGGCTACTCGCCGACGCCGCGCAGCAGCTCCCGCGCCTCGGCGTCGCCGTAGCGCGACGGCCGCAGCGCCAGCACCCGCACGCCAGCGCGCGCGGAGGCGTCCTTGACGAGCTTCCAGGCCTGGACGCGGGAGATCGCCCGGCGCTCCCCGCCCGGCCCCTGCTTGCGCGAATAGAACAGCGGCTCGTTGTCCCCGAGACCCTGCTGCTTCTACAAGAGCAAGAGCTCCCCCGGCAGGTCCGTGTCCCCGGCGGGGAGGAAGACGGTCTTCACCGGCGGCCGGGGTTCTTGCGGTTGGGCAGGACCAGGGCGTCGCGGCGGATGTCGGCGGCGCGCAGGGCCAGGGCCTCGCTGACCCGCCCGCCGGTCGCCCACAGGACGCGCATGAGCAGCCGGTCCCGGTCGTTCACGGCGGCGGCGATCACCACGGGTTAGGTCGCCGCCGGCCAGGCGGCCAAGCTCTGTCGTAGTCCCATGCCGATCTCCTGCGCCGAGCCTGCGCCGGCCAGCCAGGGAAGGTGGCACAGATTACTCCCAGTCGGCGCGCCTGCCCTCGCGCCAGTGTACGCCACCGGCGCCGGCGCCGGCGCCGGCGCCGGCGTCCCGCTTCCCGCCGCTGGCGCGCTCGGGCGGGTGCGGCTTAATCCCGCATAAAGAACGGACGGTCCGTGAGGCGCTACGCTCCAGTGAGCGCCTTCGCCCCCCACCAGGCTGCCCAGCCGCCGGCCAGTTGGATCTGCGCTTGCTCGCGGATGTGCTCCAGCCCGGCGCGCTCGAAGGACCTGTGACGCACGATGTCGTTGGGCCCTCGGGTTGGCAAGAACGGTCGGCGTGGTCGGGGGCGTTCTCTGGCATCGCCTCTGGAAGCGCCGTGGAATTCGATTGGGTTTTGCCTCGGGCCCTGCCTATATACCCGGACGCGGGCGGAGGCGGCGGGGGCGTGACCTGGCCGCGCGCGCTCCGCTGCGTGCGCGGGTAGCTGGATCCGTGGGTTGTCCTCGCGCGTTGCTGGCGCGCGTGGTCGGACACGTCCCCGCCGCCGGACATCCAGGCGCTCTTGCGCGCTGCCGGTTCGGGCCGCCCCCTCAACCTGTATCTCCGCATCGAACAAAGTAGCGCTAGGGAATCGCTGGGCTTTTCATCGGTTGGACGGGGGTATCGTGGCGGCAAGCGCAACTGGATGCGGCTCGCTCAGCGCAGGAGATGGATTGGCCCTGGGTGGCACACCGGCGAGCGCGCACCCTCTCAGGCAACTGGGGCACCGTCACGCGCTGGCGAGGATGGCGTTCATTTGCTGCGCGGCATCGCCCAGCGCGCTCTGCGCCGAGCCGGGGGACTTGCCATAGATCGTCTGCAGGGCCTTACTCATGACAGCCGAGCACCGGCCGTAGGTGGTCCAGTACTCGAAGTTCACTGCCAGTTGCCCATAGATGGTGTTGATCATGAAGTCCCGGAACTTCGTCGCCACGTCGTTGGGCAAGAAACTCAGGTACTGCGCCCAGGAGGGCGCGTCCTTCATGGGCAACGGCTGCCCCTTGCCGACTGCCGTCCAGGCCTGCCAGCCGGGCAAGCCGCCCACCCATTCCGCCAGCGTCCAGGCCTCGTCGGGCTGGGGATACGCCTTGGCGATGGACCAGAGGTGCCCTTGGCTGAAGTGCTGCTGGCCCTGTGGTCCCTTGGGCAGCGTGTGCCAGATCCAGTTGAAGGTCGAAGCGCCGGGCTTGGTCGTCGCCTGGTAGATGGCGTAGGGATAGTTGCCCCAGCCCAGCGTCATCGCCAAATTGCCGGTGGTGAAGCCGGTATTCGGCGACAACGGATGGGCGGCCGAGGGCAGGCTCTGGTCATTGTAGGCCGCCTGCTGGAAGAAGGTCAGCGCGTCGAGCGTCGGCTGGTCATCGAGCAAGGCCTTCTTCTGGGCGGCGTCGACCCAGTAGTGCTTGCTGTAGTTGGCGATGATGCAGAACTGCTGCCAGCCTTCCTCGTTCGCGTCATTGGTGCCGCCGAACTGCTGCTTGCTCGGATTGGTCAACTGCCTGGCGAGCTGGCGCCAAGCATCATAGGTCCAGTCGTCCTTGGGCAGGTCCAGCCCTTTCTCTCGAAACAGGTCGGTGTTGAGGTAGAGCAGCTGCCCGTTGAAATCCTGCGCCGTCCCCCAGTACTTGCCCTGGTACTGCATGGCGTCCACCATCGGCTTGAGGTAGAGGTCCGGAGCCGCGTCCTTGCTGCTAAGGATGTGACTGCTCAGGTCGAGCAGCAAACCCTTGGTCGCCCACTCCGGCTTGTACTGGGCCCAGACGTTGAAGACTGTGGGCGCTGTCCCGCTGGAGAGCATCGTCAGCGTCTTGTCGATGTAGTCGCCAAAGGCGATGATGGTTGGCTGAATCTGGTAGCGCCCGGCGAACTGCGCATTAAACTTCTCCACGACCGCCTTGTAGTTGGCGAGCGTGTTCGCGTCACCGTAGCCGGAGAGCGTGAGCACCTTGCCCGAGCCGGACACACTGCCGGTGAGGACGCTTGAACTCGCCACCGGGGCCGCCGAGCTGCTCGTCGCCGCGCCCGTGCTCACAGCGCTCGAACTCACCGCGGCGCTGCTCGCCGTCGCCGCGCTGGTGGGCGCCGCACTGCTGGTCGTGGCGCTGGCGCTCGCCGCCGCGCTGCTGGCTGTCGCGCTGCTGGCGGCAGCGGCGGTGGTCGCGCTGGAGCCAGTCGCCGGAGTGGCCTGGCCGGTCGACCCGCCGCACGCCGCCAGCAGACCCGTCATCGCGGCCCCCGCCCCGACGCTCCAGGCCAGCCGCAGCGCGGCGCGTCGCGCCAGTCGCGGTGTCGGACTCCCGGCCGGAATCATGGACCTTCCTCCCTCTGGAACGGAGCGCCGACCGTCCGCCGGTCGGGCGCGCACCGACGTTGCCGGAGTGAGCATCCCTGAGCGTGCCTCGGCTGCCGCGCCGAGCGCTGGCGACCGTGCGTCTAGGCGGCCTCCCGTGGTGGTGGCGTCGACGTTTGGGCCGATTGCGGGCCCGCCCGCCGCCGGCGGCAAGCGTGGGCGGTGGGCGGCTCAGTCATAGCGGACGCGCTTGCCGATGGCCTGGCGCGCGACGGGAGCATCGGTTGGCAATGCTGTTTCCCCGTGTGACGTTACATTCGCGACTCTAGCACGCCCCCGCTCGATTGTCAACACAGCGTAATCCTTGCGACAGGGCCTTTTCATTATTCGTCCCACCAGATGGACAAAGCGCGGCGGTTCGGCGGCTGACGCCGACGGGTCGCCAATTCTCCTCTGGGCGACATGGTGCATAGCCGGGTAATGAAAAGGCCCTATCTGCCAAGAGCCCCGGGGTACCTGGCAATGGCGCGACGGTCAGTCCGCGCTTGCCCGACCAAGCCCGCGCGGCCGTTCTGGCCTTCACGATGGGTCGCGCGACTCCACGCCATATGCCCGTCTTCCGGGGGAGCAACCAGCAGGTTCGTGCAGGAAGCCTGCGCTTTGCGCAGGGATACAGCGACGACATGGTCGCCTGAGCGCTGCGGCCCCCCGCATGGCGGCAGGTCGAGACGATCGAGTTCTCCTCGGATCGCAAGCGACGAGCGATCGTCGGTGGTTACCGAGCGGGAGCCGGGGGTGATCGACCGCGCCTCAACACCCGGCGCCGTGCCATTCCCCGGCCTCACCGACGGCGTCGACCGGGTGGATCTGCCGCCCCGTTCGTCGTGGCCACCTCTCGCCTGCTTCGTCCGCTCACTCCGGCACGCCGCGCATCAGCTCCCGCGCCTCGTCGTCGCCGATGGTGAGGTAGGCCATCTGGAGCCGGCTCCAGCCGGCCTGCTTCTGGGCCAGCGGCAAGCTCTTGGTCTGCCGCACCAACTGCCGCACCCGGGCGTGGCGGAAGAGGTGGGGATGGACCGGCGCGGGGGCGCCGACGTCGCCGTGCTGCGAGGGCCGCAAGGCGAGCACCTGGATCCCCGCCCGGGCCGAGGCCTCCTTCACGATCTTCCACGCCTGGACGCGGGAGATGGCGCGCTTGCGGCCGTCCGCCCCTTTCTTGCGGGAACAGAACAGCGGCTCGTCGTCCGCCAGGTGCTGCTGCTTCTGCCAGAGCAGCAGCGCGCCCGGCAGGTCCATGTCGCCGGCGGACAGGAACACCGTCTTCACCGGCCGGGAGGGGTTCTTGCGGTTGGGCAGGACCAGGGCGTCGCGGCGGATGTCGGCCGGCCGCAGCGTCAGCACCTCGGAGACCCGGCCGCCGGTCGCCCACAGGCAGCGCAGCAGCAGGCGATCCCGCCCTTCGGCCGCGGCGGCGATCACCGCCTGCACATCCGCCGGCGCGAGGCCCTCCGGCGGCTGCCAGCGCTTGCCCTTGGCCAGCGCGGATGCAACAGAACGACGTTCTCCCTCCGAATGCAACACCAGGCGCGTGCCGCCGTCCGCTTGCTCTCGCTTGACGAGCGCCGCTCCCTCGCCCCGTTCCCTCTGGGAATGGTCCCGTTTGTTGTCCCGCGTCCCCATCGCCAGCACCTCCCATGCCCCGCCAATCTAACACAAGGAGCCTTCGGTTAATTTCGGCTCACGGCGTACAGGCGGGCGGCGCCTGCGGGTTGGGCAAGTAGGTGCGGGCGTCGGCGGCGTGGGTCCAGACGGTGGGGAACTGGTTCCCGGCCGTGACCGCGTTGCCCAACAGTCCGGCGAGGATCGCCATGAAATGGTACTGCTGGCCCGGCTGGACCGGGACATTGTTGAACACCCAGCGCGGGTACCGCTGACCGCCGATGTCGTAGCTCGTTTGCTGGGGCGTGATGGAGGCGCCGGACGTGCTAACGTCGCCCCGTAACGGCCCGTTGCCTGTGGCGATCTGGAGACCCAGGGAGACGGCGTAGCGCGAAGGAATCGCCTGCAGGAAGTCGGGACGCACGGACAGCGTGGTGCCGTGCTGGAAGATGTCCACGGCGACGTTGACGAGCGGCGCCTGGCCGACCGGCTGCTGCCGGCCCTGGGCGTCGTGCGGGAAGACCACCTGAATACGCAGGTCCACCGGCGGGTTCGCTTGCGTGGTGAAGCCGGTGGGGTGCAGCGGCTGTGGATTGTAAGTGCGCGGGTCGGCCGCGTGGACCCAGACGTTGCCGGTCGGCGTGTTGCCGCCGGTGTAGATGCCGCCAACCACCACGAAGGAGTACTTGTCCGACGGGTGGGCCGCCAGATCGGCGGGGACGTCGTTGAACTCGGCGGACGGGAACTGCACGCCGCTGGCCGTGCGGAGGAGAAAGAAGGGGTGGACGGCGAGCGGGGTCAGTGGGTCATTGTTCCTCGCCATGCCGAGGACGACGCCCTGCGCGCCCGGAATGTCCGGCTGGGCACAGGACGTCTGACCGGTGGGCCAGACGCTGACGTTCACCAACTGGGATTGATCGACTGGCGTTGGCTGGGCTTGCTGGTTGTGCGGCCAGACGATGGCGATCTGCGGCGGCTGCCAGCCGCTCCCGGCGGCGGCGGCCGGGCCGGCGAGGGTCAGGGGGAGGGACGCCGCGAGCGTCACGGCGACGCCGCGCCACCGTCGCCTGCCCCATAGGGAGTTCCTCTGTTGGTTCAGCATAGGTCTGCGGTCCTTTCTCCTCCGACGTGCAGACTCAGTCGCGGCTCAGGCGCACCCCGCGCCGCTGCTTGCCGGCACGTCGCGCTGGGGGAAGTAGGTGCGCGCGTCGGCGCCGTGCGCCCAGATGGTCGTGTGGTTCTCCACCCCATCCACCCGGACGGCGAAAAAGTACTTGTTGCGCGGATTCTGCGCCGCCGAGACGTCGATGTTGTTGAACTGCCAGCGCGGCCAGAAAATCGGCATAATCGTACTGTTCACGATGGCGTTTGTCACTTGCGGCGTGACCGGCACCGGCGTGAGCTCACCGCTATTCAAGGACTGCAACAGGTGCACCGGCCGGTCAAAGCCGAAGCCAACGGAAGTATTGCAGGAGCCGGGACCGGCGACGCCGGAGAGGCAGAGCGGATGGCGGAAGAGATCCACACCGATGTTGACCAGTGGCGCCGCAGCCACCGGCTGCTGTCGGCCCTGCGCGTCGTGCGGCCAGACGACCTGAATCCGATCATCCAGCGCGGTCGGCTGGGTTGCCGCCAGGGAGAGCCCGACGACCTGGCCGGGGGCGAAGGTGCGCGCGTCCGCACCGTGCGCCCAGACGTTCGTGCGGTAGTCCGCGCCCTCGACCGCCACGAAGTAGAACGTCTTGATGTTCGTGATATACGGCACCCCGGCCGAGATGCCGATCGGCACGTTGTTGAAGATCCAGACCGGGAAGGTCTTGCCGTCGACGGTGCGCGTGATGCGCTGGGCGGTAACCGGCTCGGTGCGGTCGACGGTCATCTCGCCGCCGGTCCCGTGGCCCTGGCCGTAGATCTCCCAGTTCATCGCCGAGTGCAGCGTCACGGTGTTGGTGAAGGAACAGGGCACGGGGTCGAGCGTGCCGCGCTGGAAGAGGTAGACCTCGATGTTCACCAGCGGCGCGGCTCCAACCGGCGCCTGGTTCCCTTGCTCGTCGTGCGGCCAGACGATCTCGATCTTGGCGTCGACTGCCGGCACCGACTGCGCTTGGGCCGGGGAGGCGGGGAGCACAAGGATGGAACTGAACAATGCGAGCAGCAGAGACCAGGAGAGGCGCGTCGCCATGGGAATCTCCACCTTTGACATAAGCCATCGATACAGAAAACGATGAACGGCCATGGTTGTTACGCCGCCATGCCGCTGCGCGTGCTCAGCCGCGTGCTGCCAGGCCCGGCGGCGACGGCCGCTGCTACCCAAAGGCAAGCCGCGGTCTGCGAGCCTGGGTCGATGACGCATTTCACCCGACCCGCCATTGCTGCCGTCGGGACTCCACGCAAGCCACCCTCTCCTTGGCGAGCGCGGGGAACGCCGGTGGACCTGCTGACGTTCTTCTCGTTGGGCGTCGAGTTGCCGTAGGGAGGCGTGCGCAGATGATGATGGGGCGCGGAGCGGGCCATCTCGGCGCGGTGGTTGTCGCACTGGCGCTCTGTTTGGCCTTCCTGGTTGGATGCGCGGTGGGGGAACCTGGCGCTACTCTGGTTCCTACCCGGACGCCGAAGCCGCCTGGAGCACCGATTACGTCGACGCCGTGGCCGACGCCCGTCCCGACTCCCACGCTCATGGCCGGCGGCCCCTTCGCGTTGGTCTTCACCTACGGCCCGTGCGCTCCCCTCTACCGGCTCGACACCGCCGCCGGCACCTACACCCGCCTGCAGGTCGGTAATACACCGCCAGCCAGCGTCCCGTTGCACTTCAGCCCGACGGAGTTGGCTGGCATCCAAGCGCAGGTGGAGGGAATCGACTTCTTCAGCTACCCGGAGCAGTTCACCGGTCGCCCGCCCACGGGCTCCTGGTCCGGCCGACAACCGGCGCCGGTCTACGATCTCACGGTGCGGGACCGGGGGCGGCTCAAGCACGTCCACTGGGACGAGATGATTATCCGGCCGGTCATTCCGGCAGCGGCACGGCTGCGCAATCTTGCGGCGCTCATCGAGCACACCATCGCGGAGGCTTAGCGGGAATTCCCCCTCAAAAAATGTCGGCTCCCCTTGATGGCCAGTGGAAGGTCGCCATCGCCGTCGCCCACCCGTATCACCGGGAATAGCAGGCGGCTGGCGGTTCGGCCACCGGAATACCGGCGCAGCCCTGGCGTGCGGACCGATTGAGGATGGCGGCTCAGCCAAGCGGTCGGCGGGCGAGCATCTGCATGCCGCCCTGCTCTCGGGTCGTGCGCAGGTCGGTGAAGCCCGCCTCTTCAAGTTCCGCGCGCAACTCGACGTCACCGACAAAGGTGACGCCCCAACAGCCGAAGACCAGTTGCCTGAGCGCCTGTCCTCGCCCTTCCGGCGTTTGCAGCTTGTCCGGCGCCGTCGGCGCCGCCGCCAAGGACGCATGCAGGTAGCCGCCGGGCCGCAGCGCCCGATAGATGGCGGCCAGCGTGGCGGCCCGGCTGGCGCGCGGGAAGAACCACTGGGCCCAATGCGCCGTGTCGAAGGCGGCCTCGTCTCGCAGTTCGCGCGCGTCCATGTGGCGCAGTTCCACTCTCTCCGCCACGCCGAGCCGGATCGCGTTCTGGTGGGCCTCGTCCAAGAGTCGGGCATCCAGATCGATACCCACCGCAGTCAGGCGCGGGAAGAGCATCAGCGTCCCGAGCAACGCGCCGCCAACACCGCAACCCAGATCGCAGTGCCGCCCGCCGGCCTCCCAGATCGCCTTCACCTCCGGCATCCGGTCGGCGACGGCCCGGAGCGCGATGCGACCGGCCGGCGACAGCGGTTGGGTGATCACCCGCGCCCGGGCCAGAGAGTCCTCCGGCGAAGGCGGCGCCTCCGGCGTCGCTGTGGCCAAGCGTTCCAACGTGCGGACCCGTGACTGGTGCCCGTCGGCCCAGACCGGCAGCCGCTGCTGCGACTCATCCGATAACAGGTACGCAATGTCCGGCGCCAGGTGGTACTGCTCGCCGTCCCGCAAGAGGATGCCGTGCGCCTCCAGGGCGACGCAGAAGCTCCCGAGCAGCGGCTCCGTGAGGCCGGTGCTGGCGGCCAGCTGCGCCACAGACACCGGCGTTCGAGCCGCCTCCAACACACCGGCGTCCAGCGCCGCCCGCAGCAGCGCAAAGGCCGCCGCCCCGGCCGCCCAGCCGTTGACCGTCTCGGCGGCAGCACGAAAGGCCTGCATATCCTGCGCCGCGCGTTCGGCCTCGCTCGACGCCGCTGCCGGATCCGGATGTTCGCCTTCGGCCATCAATCGTCCTTTCGGCGTGCAAATAGGACCTGCACGCCCGCTATTGCTGTAGCGCGACCCGGCGTCACGCCGTCCGCCGCGATCGTGCCGGCATTGCGACCCACCATCTGCGTGTTCGTCAGATGCTCCTCCCGCTCGTCCAGGTTCAGGTCGGCGAAGCCGTTGCCGTTACCCACTATGTGCAGGACGCGTCCGCCGCTGCGGTCGGTGCGAGGGTGCGTCTCGCTATGTCGCCAGTTCATCACCCGTCCCTCTCCACTCACTGCCCCCGTTTCCGGCTTTCCCGCGCCGTGAGACGTGTCCCGAACGCAGCGTTCGTGGACGACGACCGCACCCGCCGCCGTCGCCCGATGCATCGTTCCTGTCTCCCCTCGTTCATTCGCTACGACCAACGGCTCGGATGAAGGTGTCTCGGTCCACCGGCAAGCCTCGCTTCCAGACCCGAGCGATCGCCCGCGTCGCGGTGATGTCCCACGTCGGGTCGCCGGCGACGAGGAGGAGGTCGGCGCGCAGGCCGGGGGAGATGCGCCCACGGTCCGCCGGGCCGAACACGGCCGCCGGGAGCGCGGTGGCGGCGGCCAGGGCTGTCAATCGTGGCTTCCCTCTCCGGTACCGCCGCGTCCTTATCCACGGCGGTGATGACACCGTCCCGCACGTGGACGGTGTCGTAGCGCAGCACACAACTGCCGTCGAAGATCCGCACCCGTCGAATGGCGAAGCATGCGGCCACCGGTCAGCTCCTTCCTCAGCATCAATTGTCGGTCGCCAGGCGGTCCCACTGGTCACTGGCGCCAATAGCGTCACGTTAGCGCTCGCCCGTACGGCGAAAGGGAAGCCGTCGAGTGCGAGCAACCCCTCGTGCTTCGCCGTGTCAAGCATCGGAGATCTCTTCCTCCACGACCCGCGTGTAGCGGTGCTCGTCGATCGGCAGCCAGGCGCCGTCCGCCTGGTGCTCTTCGTTCTGCATCTTAAACGCGTCGTCGCTCAGTTTGATCATCCGTTTGCGCAGCTCAATCGTCTCGCCGAGAATTTGCGCCGTCCCCTCGAAAACGAGCTGGTTGCCGGTCCAACCGGGCGCCGTCATGACCGACCAGCTCGATGGATGCTCGATCACCATGTGGACCCATAAACGAAAGCACGGATCGTAGGATAGAAAGTTCGCGTAGTTGAACTGGTTGCCTTCCGACCAACGAACCCCGCCTTCGCGCTGCAGCCAGTGGCCCCCGAAGGCCGGGGACCAGCGGAAGCGCGCCTCGGGATGCTCGCTGCTGCGCTCCGGCGATGTCGGCGTGGCGTAGACGGTACCGCCAGTCGACCAAGTGCCGATCAGCCATTGCACCTGCTCCATCTCGGCGGGGACGTCCCGTTGCAGGAAGGCGGCGATCTCCTCCCGGCGCTCTGCCCAGCGCTGGTAAAAGGACTTGCCGGTCGCCTGGGCGGCGGGCACCTGGCCGGGGATCGGCGGCGGCGGGATATGGTCCATACGAGCCTTCCTCTCCTGTGCGGGCCCCGGTCCGACGGCCGCGCGGCCATCGGCTGGGAACGCCGCTAGCATGCCAGACGTTGTGGCTGCTGTCTACGGACAACGCGGACAGTTGCCCGTACACTGTGGCCACGCGCTGGCGAGGGGAGGAGCAGGATGCCGTTTCTCTACCACATCAAGAGCGCTCTGTTTCAGGGCGACACCATCTATCCCCTAAACCAGTTGCGAGAGCGCTCTCCCGAAGTGTACGCGCGGCAGCGAAGGAAGTACGTGGGGCGCGAGGCGCTGATGGAGCGCCGGGTCCCGTTGCTGGACAAGCTGTGGAACGACGTTGTCCACCTGGCTCCCGTCCATCCCTATTGCATTCGGGCCGCCTTCCTCGCCGCCGGCGCGAACCCGGATGGCCTGCAAGGGGGGCCGGCCGACACCTGGGTCCAGATCCCGGCTGCGCATATCGCCCATCTGCCCGCCGTATACTTCACCTTCAACTCCTTCAAGCACGCTCCACCCGTCGAGGTGATCGAACCCGCTCCCGAGGACTTCTCCTGGTTCTCGGCCGCCGACTACCGGGAGCTGCCCGACGTGGAGCCGGCGACGATCGCCAGCAATCGGGAGCGCATCGCACTCGGCATGCCCCCGCTGTTGCTGACGCGGACGCTGCACGTCCTGGTGGACGGTGCGATCAACATCGCCGGCTTGCCGGTTGTTTCCTGGCACGAGCTGCCGGCAGGGCATCCCAGCGGCGATAGGACACGGGAGGAATGAACGCAATGACGCCGGAATCGGACATGCTGGCTCCCTGGCGGGTGACGTATCCGAGCGCTGGTCGCGACCTGACCGGCTACCTGTTCGTCCCGCCGGGGGAAGGTCCCTTCCCGGCGCTGGTCATCAACCACGGCAGCCAGGGTCTCCCGCCCGCGTCCAGCGCCTGGATCAAAGAGGTCGCGTCGGCAATGCACCGCATCGGCCATGCCGTCTGCTTTCCTGTGCGCCGGGGCTACGACGACAACCCTGGTCCACCCTTCGCGTCGTTCCTGACCGCTCCAGAGGGCAGCGATGCGTGGGGCCACCAAACGGTCGAGGCGCTTTCCCAGGAGACGGACGATGTCCTGGCCGCGCTGGTCTGGTTGGCGAATCAGCCGCAGGTCGATCCGGGGCGCCTCGCCCTCATGGGCAGTTCCTTCGGCGGCATCGTCACCGTGTTCGCGGCGGCGCGCCCCAGCAGGGCGAAGGCGGCCGTCAGCTTTGCAACCGCGGCAATGATGTGGCATCGTGCGCCCGCCATGCAAGCAGCATTGCTGGCGGCGGTCGGCCAGGCGAAGGTCCCGCTCTTCCTGATCCAGGCGGCCAACGACTTCACCCTCGCGCCGCTCTACGCCATGGGCGCAGAGTTGGCAGGGCAGGGTAAGCCGCACGAGGCGCGTGTCTACGCACCGGTCGGTTCGACGAATCTCGACGGCCATCTCTTCATCCGTTCGAGCGTCGCGGTCTGGGGTCCCGATGTCCAACGCTTCCTCGAGCGGTGGCTGAATGATACAGCTGCTCAAACGTGACCGGTTTCGATCTCTCGGTGGTTCAGTTGTCGCGGCAAGAGATCTGACGACGCGGCGTCACGTCGAAGGGAACCTGGGTGAACTGCCATGCCAAGTATTGGTTCCTCGTCCCTCTGGGAAGGACGGCATGTTGCGTCTGGGTTTCTGCCATCCCCACTGCACCTATGTGTCAACGGTCAGATGGCGAGGTCTGCAGGGGTCCCGCTATGCGCCGCCGGCATGTGCGTGAGCACACCGCTCTGCCGAAGGCCGTTCAGATGCGGCGGTGGCCCCGGAGTTTGGCGGGGAGGGTGGCCGCGCAGCGGGGGAGCGGAGCGACCGAACCACCCGGAGCGCCACACGGAGGGGTCTCCGCTCCGTGTGACCTCGGCGACTCGCCGCAGCGTGCCGCTCCCTGGGCAGCCGGGGCGCGTTGCCGTTGAGGAAGAAGTCCGTGCCACATTCGCCGAACTGGCGTTCGCGGCGGAGGATCGCGGTGGCGTGGCGTTACAAGCGGCACGCCCGTGCCTATACTCATCGATCAGCAGAGCGCTCGCTCTGGCATGGGAGGAGAGCAATGGGCATACCAACACCTCTGGCCCCGGACACGCTGGTGTACGACGTCACACCGGCCAACGACCCGCAGGTTTCTCCCGATGGGACCAGGGTCCTCTACACGCTCGGCAAAACTGACCGGGCGAGCAAGAAGTCAACCAGTCAGCTCTGGCTCTGCGCCATCGATGGCGGCAACGCCCGGCAAGTGACCCAGAGTGGTGAGCGCACCGGCGGCGGGCGCTGGTCGCCAGACGGCCGGCAGATCGCCTTCCTCTCCGATCGGGGCAAAGGGCGTGCGATCTTCATCATGCCAGTCGCGGAGGGTGGGGAAGGGCGCGAGCTGATCCGCCACGGTCAGGACATCGCCGGCCTAGCCTGGTCCCCGGATGGCAAGCGCATCGCCTACACCACCGCCGTCGACCCGGAGAACCCGGAAGAGCGGGAGCCCGAGAAGGACGCTGCCCCGAAAGTGCGCGTCACGCGCCGGATCGACTACAAGCAGGACACCCGAGGCTATCTGGGCGACCAGCGCAGCCAGGTCTTCGTTGTCGACGTCACGAGCGGCGAGCGGCGGCAGCTCACCAGGGACCCGCTCGACCATTTCTTCCCGCAGTGGTCGCCCGACGGGACACGCCTGGCGGCGCAGGTATCGAACCGCAACGGCATGTGCTTGCAGCTTGCGCTCATCGACGCCGATTCAGGGGCGACGGTACTGGTCGGGCCGGAGCTTGAGGTCGTCGGCCAGTGGTCGTGGTCCCCGCGTGGCGACCGCATCGCCCTCGCCGGCGACACCGAGCGGATCGGGCAACTCGACTACTTCCTCCACGACGTTGTCAGCGGCGCGACCCGCCGGCTTACCAACGACCTTCCTTCGCTCCCGGACGCCGGCTTTCCGCCCATCCAGCCCCCGTCGCAGCCGGTCTGGCTCGACGAGCGCCGGGTCCTCTTCCACGCGGTGCGAGCGGGCGCGAGCACGCTTCAGGTGATCGACATGCAGCAGGGCAGCGTCGAGCCGGTGATGAACTGGCAGGCGCTCAACATCGGCCAGAGCATGGACGCCGCCCAGCGCTTCGTTGTCCAGGGCCACAACAGCCTCGACGCTTTCGGCGAGATCTCGGTCTACGACGCACAGTCGAACACCACGAGGATCATCACGCACTACAGCAGGGCGGTCTTGGAGCAGCACCCGCCGGCGACCTGGGAGCGCTTCGACGTGCGACGCGGCGAGTTCACGGTGGAGGCCTGGCTGCTGAAGCCGCCCGACTTCGACGAGACGAAGCGGTACCCGCTGATCCTCGACGTCCACGGCGGGCCGCAGGGCTTCTACGGCTACGGCTTCAACGCCACCCAGCAGTGCCTGGCCACCAACGGCTTCCTGGTGGTCTATGCCAACCCGCGTGGCTCCGGCTCCTACGGCCGGCATTTCACTCGGCAGGTGCTCTGCGACTGGGGCGGCGAGGACTCCAAGGACCTGCTGGCGGTGGTCGACGCGGTGCTGGAGCGCCCCTATATCGACGCAGCGCGCACCGGTATCTTCGGCTTTAGCTATGGCGGCTATATGACCGCCTGGATGATCGGGCAGACCGACCGCTTTCGGGCGGCCGTCTGTGGCGCGCCGTGCTTCGACCTGGTGTCGTTGTACGGCACGAGCGACATGGGCCACCTCTTGGGCGCGCTGCAATGGGGCGGGTCGCCGCACGAGGCCCGCGAGTGGTACGCCGCGCACTCACCGTCCACCTTCGCCCACCAGACCCGCACACCGACCCTCATCATCCACGGTGAGGCCGACCAGCGCTGCCCGGTGGGCCAGAGTGAGCAAATGTTCGTCGCGCTCCAACAGGCAGGATGTGAAGTAGAGTACGTGCGCTACCCGGGCGGCTCACACCTCTTCATGCGCGTCGGCCCACCGGAGCACCGCGAGGACGTCCTGCGGCGGGTGCTCGCCTGGTTCAAGGACCACCTCGGTGAGCCAGCCTGAGCCCGCGCCTGACAGTTGGGGCGTGCGGCGGCGCGTTCCGTGTTGGCGGCGAAAGTGGGGTCAGGGGTCCCCGCCGTGCGCCGCCCATGTGCATAGCACTCCGCGCTGCCGCAGGCCAAACGGGGGCGCGGGGATCGACCCCGCCTGCGCCTAGCACCGCTGGTGGTAGGTCTGAGACGTGATGCGGGTGGCGCTGTTCTCGCGGTGCGTGCGGAGTTAGCCGCGTAGGGCGGGGGAGGCCCGGAGGGGTCCAGCCCGGAGTGGATCACGCAGCGCGCTCCGCTCCTTGTGACCTCGGCGGCTCACCGCAGTGTGCCGCTTCCTGGGTAGGCCGGGTGCGATGGTGGCCGGATGTGGTTGCCGGTGATTCGGTTTGGCCTTCGGCGGCGCGCCGCAGCGGGCCGCTTCCCATACGCTTCTGGTGCGTGGCGGGAAGGCGCTCCCGACCGGAGCGCCGCGTTAGTGAAGCGGAGGGCCTGGGGCAGCCCGTAGGGATCGGCCCGCAGCGCAACGCAGCGGCGCGCAGGCAGGGTGGGCCGTGCGGTACGCAACGGTTGGTCAGGCTACCGACTCTCGGCTAACGGTGGCATCCGTCACCGGACCCACCGTGATCCAGAGTTCCCGCTGATCGAACGAAGGTGACGATGCCCTCCAAGTCGGGCACATAGCCATCGGTCGTGTCGACGCTGAGGCTGGGTATCGCCAGTTCCAGCGGTTGCGCCCGCGCCCACGCCTCTGGAACTCGACCAGCCTGAATCTGCCTGATGCGTTCGGCATCGAAGCTGCTCCAATGCCGCTCCCCCCGCTCGAATCGCCCCACGAACCGCCGGAAGCTCAGCTCAGGCGCCACATGGCAGTAGATGATCACCACCCGCGCGGTGGTCAGGAAAGGCCGCACGTCATCCTCGGCGACGCCGCGATGGAAATTGGTTTCCGCTACCACGCCTGCTCCCGTACTGAGCGCTTCCGCCATCAGCCGATAGAAGATGCGGAAGCTCGCCACCACGACGTCTCGTCGCTGCTCTGCTGCGCAGGAACCGAGGGCGTCGGCCAGGGCCTCGCTGATAGCATCGCGCGGCAGGAGCGGGAAGGCCAGCCGTTGAGCAAGGCATCGCGCCAAGGTAGACTTGCCACAAGCGGGCGGTCCTGACACCAGGACCAGCAACGGTTGCCCCGCCGTTACCGCGTTGTCGTTACCCACAGCGTGACCGGGCGAACACCAGATACTCCCTCGCTTCGCGAGACGCTGTGGCGTTCGTACCGCCGGACACCGAAGTCGGTAGCATAGCGTCCTTGGTGCGACCAGGATGGCAGCAACGTGGCGCATCCACGCCGCCACCATCACGCCTCGTCGTCCTCGTCCAGCATCCGCAGCCGGTCGCGTAAGCTCGCCCCCGGTTGCCGCCCCGCAGCACTCATCGTTGCCGCCACCGGCAACGCCACCGGCTGCACCCGGGCCGGCCCCAACGCCATCGCCCGGGCTGACACCGGCGGCCGCTCCCAGAACCAGCGCCCGGTGCGGATTGGCTTGCGGTTGCCGCTGACGATCAGCAGCTCGTCCTGCCGCAACCGCCGCACCTCGTCCGCCGTGAGCAGCCGCCGCGCCGTCTGGTGCTCACTGAAGCTGCGAGAGGTGACCAGGATTCCCTCCGGCCGCCGGCTGGTGTACTCCTGCTGCACCGTCCACTCCCCCAGCAACCGCGACACCTGCTCGGCAGAGGGATAGTCCAGCCCGTGCAGGATCACCTTGGTCGCACAGTTGGTGCGGATGGTGTCCGCCCCTTCCCGGCCGTACACGCCGTCCAGTTGGGAGAGCGCCTGCACCCCCAGCGCCAACGCGATCCCCCGCCCCCGCGCCACCGTCACCGTCGTCGCAAAGTGCGGCAGGCAGCCCAGGTTGGCGAGCTCATCCAGTAGCAACGTCACCGGCACGCTGCCACGCTCCTGCGTCAACTGATCCAGCAGCAGCGTGAAGAACACCGCCGACAACCCGGCCAGCCGCGCTGTGTCCGCCTCGTGCAGCACCCAGTACGCCGCCACGGGCCGCTGCAACAGCAGCCGGAAGTCCAAGGGCCGGATGTCCGCCGAGGTGACGCGGGCCACCCGCTCATCCTCCAGGAAGGCCAGCTTGTTCGTCACCGCCAGGACGATGCCGGCCAGCGTCTCCGCCTTCAGCCCCGCCATGGTCCGCGCCGCCGTGCGCGCCGTCCGCGCCGGGGACTGCGCCAGCACCTGCATGAGTGGCTGCGGCCCCAACTCCAAGAGGGTATAGGCCGACGCCGGCGTCGGCACCGCCTGATACGCCGTGTGGGCGAAGAGCGCGGCGCAGAGCTGCAGATCGCTGAGCTTCCAGAACTGCTGCTCGTGGCGGTCCGCCTCCGTCTGCATCACGGCGGCGGCGAGCAGGTTCGCCAGCCTCGGATCACGGCACCAGGGGATCCAGTTGCAGCAGCAGCAGGCCTCCGGCTCCCTCGGCGCAAAGCGCCAGGCGATCGGGTGCAAGCCGCTGGTGTGCTCCCACAGTTCCCCCTTCGGGTCGGTACAGACAAACGACCCTGCCGCCCAGGCGGCGTTGGGCAGGAACAGGCTCCTGGTCTTGCCGCTGCCGGAGGGCCCCACGATCAAGGTGTGGTGCGTCGCCCGTTCCGGTGGCAGCACGAGCTGGCGGAGGGTGCCATACGGGGCAAGCGCCAGAGCGCCGGGGGCCAGGGCGCGTCGCCGGCCGCTGAGCAGCCCCTTCAGCTCGCTCCCGGCTGCCCAGCCCGCCGAGCCGTGGGTCTGCGGTTTCGCCGGCGCCGGGCCGAAGTACATGAGCGCGCCGGTGAGGAACATGAGCCCGATCAGCAGGGCGACCTGGGCCTGGCTGGCGACGGTGACCAACACGACGGGGTTCCAGCCGGCACTGTGCAGGTCACCGAGGAACACCACCAGGAAGGCGCCGTAGCCGAGGCGCCGCAAGCCCTGCCAGACGCCTCGGCGGAACAGCCACTGCACCGGCAGCAGCAGCAGCCGGAAGAAGGCCAGCACCACCAGTTGCAACAAATCCGGTTCCATCTATCTCCCCCGATCCTCGTCATCCTCCCGGCCCAGCCCGTGGCTCGACCGGTCTTCCCATTCCCGCTCCTGCTCTAACTCAGGAGCGCGTGCAGTAGCCGCCTGTAGCGCTGCTCCAGCTTCTTCGTCCGTTCGCTCTCCCTGGCGATGGAGGCCGTCAACGCCTCGTACTGCGTCGTCATATGCGCCAAGGCTGCGCTCAAGCGCGTGTTCTCTGTCCGCAGCGTCCGCAGTTCGAGCTGCAACGCCTCGTTGATCGTCTCCAGCTCCGCCTTCGTGATCGTGGCCATAGTGGCGCCCCTCCCAGCGCTCGGTGTCGTCCCGGTTCCAGGCATGCCCCGCCCGCTCCGGCGCCGACGGCAGCTCCTCCCCGTGGTCGTGGGCCCGGGCGGCCTCCCGCCGCCACTCCCGCCGCTCCGCTTTGCGCTCCAGGTGCTCCTCCAGCTTCTCGGGGCCGTACTCGCGTGCGTACACCTCCGCCCAGGCTTCGTCCAGCCGCTCGTAGGCATGCCGGTCGAAGTGCAGCTTGTGGTCGTCCACGTCTCTCGCCTGCAGGTGGACGTGGACGTGGGTGTGCTCCGTGTCCTGGTGGACAGCACCCAGGGCGCGGGCGTCGGGGAAGGTCCGCTCCAGGTAGTCGTCGGCCAGGTCGCGCGCCGCGCGGGTGTCCACCCGATCCTCGAAGGACAGCACCAGCCGGTAGTGCGTCCGCGTCTCGCCATGCCCACCCCGCCGGGGCCGGCGCTCCTCGTCTTCTTCCTGCTGGCGGCAGTAATCCGCGAGGTTGTCGCGCCGCTCGCCGTAGTCGCGCCCCTCGCCGGCGTACGCCGGGTAGTTGCGGGTGAGGATGGCGTCCCTCTCGCGCCCCGTCGCCGGCGGCCGCGTGATGTAGCGGGCGTGGGCGCCGCTGCTGCCGGCACGGCCTTTGGCGAAGCGCATGAACACGCCGGACACTACGACGTCTCCTTTCCCGCCAGCCGGATGAGCGCCCGTGTCGTCGCCTCCAGGGCCGTCCGCAGTTCCGGCGGCCGCACTGCCGCCTCGGCGTTGAGCTTGTGGGCGATCTGGTTGAGGTTCACGCCGATCTTGCGCGCGTGGAACAGCGCCCGCTCCCGCAGCGCCCGCTCCTCCGGGCCGGGAACCTCCGTCGTCAGCCCGGCCTCGACGAGGTAGCGCGACAGCGACAACCGCGCCGCCCGCGCCCGCTGCAGCAGACGCTCCCGTTCCTCCTTCGTTGCTCGAATTGTGAACGCACAGCTGTAGCGCAAGGACCTCGGCACTCCTTCACTCCTTTCCATTAGCAGCCGTTGCTACGTCGGCGGGCTCGTGCTGGCTGGCCAGCCGTCGTGTGCAGGGGCGTAGCTCCTGCCAGGACCGCCGCGGCGGCGGGCATGAACGCCAGCGCCGAGAGGCGGTGGCGTTCATGCGTATCCTGCCCTCCCCTCCCTCCGCCGCACCAGCGCCGCCCCGTGCCGCGACCGACCGCGCCGCCGCGCTGGCCGCGCCGGCCCCACCGGGCGCACCGGATCGGCCGCGATCGTCCGACCCGGCGAGTGTTCTCCGCCCCGAGCCGGAAGTGCCCACCGCAGCGACAGACGCCACCGCCAGCGCCGCCCTCTTGCCATGACGGACCGCTACAGCGGGGCAATGCCGTCGCCAGCGGGCGCACCGGATCGGAAGGGACGCGCGCCCTGCCAGCCGGTGCCGCCATCAGATGGGCGTTAGAGTGCATGGTTGTTCTACTGTTCCTCCCCAGCAAATGCGTGTGAGACGCCATGGTTGTTCTCACCGCACGCATCGTCGCCATGCCCAGGCATAGCTGCTCGCCGGCGCGCGAACGGGCGGGGATCCGTGGCCATCGCACCTCCTCTACCATCCCGCGCGTTACCCGGGAGTCACTTGGCCGTCACCCCGGCGCCACATCGGCGCCACCACGACCGGGCGGCGCTCGCCCATGGCCCGGCGCCGACACCGCACGCCGCGCCCCGCAGCGGAAATGGCCGGATGGGGCGCCGCCGACATGGCGCCGGGGTGACGGCGGGGCGGCCCTCGGGAGCGACGAGAAGCCGTCCGGTGGCGGCCCGTCGAGACCGCGTCAGCCCTCCTTTGCTTGCTGGTGGGACTCCGTACCCAGCATGTGGGGGAGCGGGCCGGTTTGACAATGGCGGAACCGCCATGCAAGTGGTTACATGGAGCCCGCCCTGGCGGTGTAAGGACTTATATGGCCCGGCTTATATCGACGTAAGGGCGTACGCCGCCCCTGGTGGGGCGCGGACAGATTGGGGCCGTCCGTGCGGACAGGGGAGAACGTCCGGCAGGGAGGGGAGCGGCGTGGACGGCCAGGAGCTCCGCGACGCCTACCATCAGCTCACCGACCGCCAGCGGACGGTCCTGGACCTGCTCTGCCGCGGCCTGCCGCGGGCCGAGATCGCCGCGCGACTCGCCATGAAGCCGCGCCTGGTCGACGCCGACCTCGCCGCCATCTACCGCGCCTTCGCCCTCGACGCCTCCGGCCTCACCCCCGCCCAGCGCCGCCTCGAGCTGCGCCGCTGCGTCCAGGTGCTCCGCAAGCGGGAGCGGGAGAGCGCACAGGCGCTGGCGGCGGCGCGTGAGCGGCCAGAGGAGGAAGCGTCCCCGCCGGCGGCGCCCGAGGCGACTGAGGCCGC
>CALBSQ010000194.1 GCA_937967325.1 uncultured Chloroflexota bacterium | reverse complement strand
CCCCCCCGGCCCCCAACCCCGCGAACGGAGCGAGCCATGCGATTTCGGGATCGTGCTGACGCGGGACAGCGCCTCGCCGATCAGTTGGCGAAGGAGCTTCCCTGGCTGGAGCAGGCGCAGCCGGTCGTGCTGGCGTTGCCGCGCGGCGGGGTTCCGGTGGGCTTTGAAGTCGCCCGCAGACTGCACGCTCCGCTCGATGTCATCGTCGTGCGCAAGATCGGCGCACCGGGCCAGGAAGAGTTGGGAATTGGCGCTATCACCTCCGACGGAACGCAGGTTCTCGATGCCGAAGCGATTGCGGCGTTGGGGATCAGGCCGAAGTATCTGGAAGAGACAGTCGCTCGCGAGCTGCTCGAGCTGCGACGCCGGGAGCGCCTGTATCGTGAGGGCCGCTTGGTGATCAACGTCGAAGGCCGTACTGCTGTGCTCGTCGACGACGGTCTAGCAACGGGCGTGTCGGCGAGAGCAGCGCTGATAGCCCTTCGCAAGGAGCAACCCAGCCGACTGGTGCTGGCAGTCCCAGTTTGCGCCGCCGAGACCCGCACCGCGGTTGCTAAGGAAGCCGACCAGGTGGTATCGGTCATCACGCCCGACCGCTTCTACGCTGTCGGCGTCTGGTACGACGATTTCAGCCAGACTACCGATGAGGAGGTCGTCGCCTTGCTGCGGGAGGCTCCGCGCGCCCCGGCGTGAGTCAGCCGGTTCCAAATTGGCGATCGCCGGCATCACCTAAGCCGGGGACGATGTAGCCGCGGCCGTCGAGGCGCTCATCGACGGCCGCCAGTGTCATGGGCACGTGAGGATGGGCGCCCCCGAAGGCGCTCACGCCTTCGGGGGCGCCGATGACGCCGACGAAGCGCACATCCGGCACGCCCCACCGCCGGAGGATTTCTACCGTCGCGACCGCCGAGCCGCCGGTTGCGAGCATGGGATCGAGGACGAAACAGAGGTCGACGGTAGGTCGTGGCGGCAGGCGATTGTAGTATTCAACGGGGATAAGGCGGTGCTCATCGCGATACACCCCCAGGTGCCAGACCTGTGCGTCCGGGAACAGCCGCAAGGCGCCTTGCAGCATGCTGGTGCCGGCCCGCAGCACCGGAACGAGGCCAATCCTCCGGGCGACCCGAACGCCGGACGCGACGCCGAGGGGCGTGGTCACTGCCGCTGCTTCCACTGGAAGGTCGCGGCAGGCCTCGTAGGTCAGCAACGCGCCGAGCTCCTCTATCAGTAGACGAAACGCGGCTGTTCCCGTGGTCGCGTCTCGCAGTTGCGCCAGCTTCGCCGCGACCACGGGGTGCCCGACTACGTGTAGGCTCACTGCCACACCATCTGGAACGCCGGCCACTATTGCTCGTTGGGAATGCCCGGAACCGGATACCGCGAGCAAATGCCGGCGACCTCACGCCGGACCTCCTCCAGCACCGCCTCGTCTTTCCAATGGCGCAGGGCGCGGGGGATCAAGTTGGCGATCTGGCGCATCTCGCCGGCGCCGAAGCCACGGGTGGTGACAGCAGGAGTTCCCAACCGGACGCCACTGGTGCGCGCCGGTGGGAGTGGGTCGTTGGGAATCTGGTTCTTGTTGACGGTCACATTGACCTCGTCCAGCACGCGCTCGGCGCGCCGGCCGCTCATGTTCGGAATGCTGCGCAAGTCGACCAGCATGAGGTGGTTGTCGGTACCGCCCGAGACGATGCGCAGCCCTTCCCCCTGTAGCCCGCCGGCAAGGGCGCGGGCATTCTCCACGATGCGCTCGGCATAGGTGCGAAACTCGGGCCGCATCGCCTCGCGAAAGGCTACCGCCTTGGCCGCGATGATATGGACCAGAGGACCGCCCTGGATGCCGGGGAAGACGGCGGCGTCAATCGCCCTGGCATACTGCTCCCGGCAGAGGATGAAGCCGCTGCGCGGGCCCCGTAGCGTCTTGTGGGTGGTCGAGGTGACGATGTCGGAGAACGGTACCGGACTCGGGTGGACCCCAGCGGCAACGAGCCCGGAAATGTGGGCCATGTCCACCATCAATAGCGCCCCCACGCTGTCGGCGATCTGCCGCAGCCGGGGGAAATCGAAGACACGGGAGTAGACGGTCGCTCCCGCCACGATAAGCTTGGGCCGCTCCTGCTCGGCAAGCGCGGCCAGGGAGTCGTAGTCGATGACTTCTGACTCGGGGTCGAGTCCGTAGGAGACGAAGCGATACATGCGGCCGGAAAAGTTGACCGGCTTGCCGTGGGTGAGGTGCCCGCCCTGATCGAGTCGGAGTCCCATCACCGTGTCGCCGTGCTCCAGCACGGCATAGTAGGCGGCCATATTGGCCGTAGCCCCAGAGTGTGGCTGCACGTTGGCGTGCTCGGCGCCGAAGAGGGCCTTGGCACGGTCGATGGCGAGCTGCTCGATCTCGTCGACGTACTCGCAGCCGCCGTAGTAACGGTTGCCGGGATAACCCTCCGCATATTTGTTGGTGAGCACCGTGCCGGCCGCTTCCAGCACCGCTTCGCTGGTGTAGTTCTCCGAGGCAATCAGCTCGATGTTCTGGCGTTGCCGGCGCTCTTCCTTGAGCAGCGAGGCAAACAGCTCCGGATCGGCTCGCTCGAGTGTTCTCATGGGCGGTCCAGTCCCTCGTCCCGCGGGCAGCGCCACGGCCGCGCCCCGGGGCCAGTATAGCGGATGATCCATGCCGGCCTGTGCCTCAGCGTGGTAACCTGCTGCTGCAGGTAGCGAGCAAACACGCGCGGCGACAAGAAGCGCGCGGCACAGACAACACGTAACGCGTATGGGAGAGTTCAGATCATGCCAAAGGGAACGGGCCGCCACTGGCGGCAGACGCCATCCGGCGGGAAGGATGCGGCGCGCTGCGCTGTGGGCGAAGGGCGGACTGCCATCCGTACCGTCGCGACCGTGCCACTCTGTCGTCAGCATGCCGGCGCCTGCCGTGGCGCACTCGGCAAGGAAGCAACCAGTGAGCAGGTGCGCCAGTGGGTGACGGCGCAGCAGGCGGCCAGCACGGTAGCGCCCGTTGAGGCGACAGCTGCAGGCTAGGGGGAACCTTGTTCAGCACGGGATGTCATGCTGGTTGAGGGGATGCCGGGGCGGCGACTGCGCACCCACCAGTGGGTACCCGCCGCCAGAGCACCCGACTGCGGTCGGGACATAATGTGAGCCGGTTCCCGGATCAGGCGGCCGCGGTTCCCCTGGAGGCGTTCGGCGCACCGCAGTGCCGTGCTCTGGCGGCGGGTACCCACT